>DAHVFK010000128.1 GCA_027317055.1 Betaproteobacteria bacterium
GTTCTCGGACCGTATCGCAGCCAGGTACGGCGCCACGAGCGCCGGGGCGTTGTCGCGATCGAAGATCCGCGCGATGCCATCGCGGAATTCGGTGTTCTTCCGCGCCCAGGGATGCTCTAGGTCGTAGCGGCCGGTGCCGGCGTGGGTGTCGAGATAGACGAACGGCTTGTCCTTGCGCCGCAGGGCGAGCAGCAGGCGCACCAGCAGGACGTGCTTGAACACGTCGGCGAAGTTGCCCGCGTGGAACTGGTGCCGGTACGCGAGCATCCGCTACAGCTTGTTGTACTTGGTGGCCCTCCCGCGCGCCTTGTCGACCGGGTATTTCTGCGCGTTGAGCGCGAGCTTGCGCTCGGCCGCTGCGAGCAAATCGACCTCCAGCCGGTCGGCGAGTTCGACCAGGAAAATAAACACGTCGGCCAGCTCATGCTCGACCTCGGTCAGCGCGTGCGGCGGCAGGCGCTCGGCCTGCTCGGGGGTGAGCCATTGGAAGTGCTCGACCAACTCGCCCGCCTCGGCGATCAGCGCCATGGCGAGATTCTTGGGATTATGGAACTGGGCCCAGTCGCGCTCGGCGATGAATTCGCGCAGCTTCGCCCGCAGGGCCTCCAGTTCCGAGCCGCCTGGGGTATCGCTCAAGGAAGTGCTCCTCCGTGGATCGCGTCCACGGAGGGTACCTCAAGCCAGGGCGTCACGCCGCCTTCTTGGCCCAGCGCTCGAGGTCTTCCAGGCCGCCGATGCGCGTGCCGTTGATGAAGACCTGGGGCACCGTCTGGGCGCCCGTGATCGCGCCGACCGCGCGAATGCGGAAGACGACTCGAGGCACGCGTTTTCCTTCGTGATTGGGAAGCATCATGCGACTCCTGAGATTGATCATGGCTATTAATGTAAGGGTCCGACCCCTGGAATTCCAATGACTTGTTCCGATGGGGCGCATGGCCCGTCCCTATAGGCGCTGCTAGACTGCGCCGCTTCCCATGCCAGACCATCGCCACGCGCTCGACGGCACGGCTTTTTCCGTGATGCTGCTGCTCACGGCGTCGTGGGGTTTCCAGCAGGTGATGATCAAGCTGGCGGCGGCCGACGTTTCGCTGGTTATGCAGGCGGCGATCCGCTCGATCAGCGCGACCATCCTGCTGCTCGCCTGGTCGCGACTGCGGGGGGTCGCGCTGTTCGCGCGCGACGGCACCTTGCGGCCGGGGATTGTCGCGGGGCTGCTGTTCGGCAGCGAATTCGTCTTCATCTACGCCGGGCTCGGCTACACCACCGCCTCGCGCATGATCGTGTTCATCTACCTCACGCCGCCCCTGACGGCGCTCGGCCTGCACTGGCTGGTTCCGGGCGAGCGCATGCACCTGCAGCAGTGGCTAGGCGTATTCGTTTCGTTCGCCGGCCTGGCGCTCGCTTTCGGCGAGGGCTTCGTCGCCTCCGCTGGCGCGACCATGCTGGGCGACCTGTGCGGCGTTATCGCCGCCGTGCTGTGGGCGGCCACGACGGTCCTGATCCGCGCCAGCTCGCTTGCACGCGTGACGGCGAGCAAGACGCTGTTTTATCAGCTCGCGGTGTCGTCCGTGCTTCTGCTGCTGGCATCGCGCCTGATGGGGGAGCATGGCGTTGCGCGCCTGAGCCCGATTGCGCTTGCCTCGCTCGCCTACCAGGGGGTGGTGGTCGCGTTCGCGAGCTATCTGGCGTGGTTCTGGCTGCTGCGGCGCTACCTGGCGGGGCGGCTCGCGGTGTTCTCGTTTCTCGCGCCGATGTTCGGCGTGGTGTTCGGCGTCCTGGTGCTGTCCGAGCCGCTCAGGCCGACCTTCGTCGCGGCCGCGCTCCTGGTCGGGGCGGGGATCGTACTGGTCAATTACACGCCGGTACGCAGCGGGTAAACTTCTCTTCGTGGACAAGGACCTTCAGTCTTCCCAGCGCGTCGACGCCGTGCAGTACAAGCTCGGCATGCGCACGCTGGCTGCCGCGGTAAACATCATCACGAGCACGCATTCGGGGCATCGCTACGGCATGACCGCTACTGCGGTATGCTCGGTGGCCGCCGATCCGCCGACGCTGCTGGTATGCATCAACAAGGCGGCCACGACGCACAATGCAATCGCCAAGTCGGGCGTGTTCTGCGTTAATACCCTGCGTGCCGAGGACTCGGAGCTGTCGACCACGTTCAGCGGCGCGCAGAGCGGGGAAGGGCGCTTCAAGTTGCGCGACTGGACACACCTCACCACCGGGTCTCCGGTGCTGATCGATGCACTGGTGTCGTTCGATTGCCGGCTGGTAAAGAAGATCGCGCACGGCTCGCATACCATCTTCATGGGCCAGGTGGAGCAGGTGCTATTCGGCAAAAAGGGCAAGCCCCTGCTGTATGTTGACGGCCAATACGCGAAGATCGCCGCACTCTCGCACGGCGAGCCGCTGCCCGAGGGTCTGGACTATTGGGGCTACTAGTCCGGCAGTTTTCCGGGCAGGGTGAAACGCTGGCGCGTGGTGCAGTAACGGTTGGCGTACAACCTGCCCACCGGCCGGTAGTGCGCGTCCGAGATGCGCTTGGTGTTCGGGTCGATCACACCCTCGCGCGCGTGCACCAGCAGGATCTCGCCGATGATGAATACGCGCCCCGGCACGATCTCCATATGCTTGAACACGCGGCACTCGAAGCACGCTGCCGCCTGCGCGATGCGCGGCTGCGACACCAGCCGCGACGGAGCCGGCGTGAGCCCCGTCTTTTCGAATTCGCTCTCCTCCTCCGGCGTCTCCTCGCTCGAGAGGTGCATCGCGTTCGCGGTCTCCTCGTCAACCAGGTTCACCACGAACTCGCCGCTGCGCAGGATGTTCTTCAGCGAATGCTTCATCGCGCCGTCGCGCCGGGGGCCGAAGCTGACCATGATCAGCGGCGGATCCTCGGAGAAAGCGTTGAAGAACGAATACGGCGCGCAGTTGGCCACGCCGGATTCGTTGACGGTCGAAATCCACGCGATCGGGCGCGGAATCACCAGCCCGACGATAAGCTTGTAGCGCTCGGCCGGTGTCAGCCCGCGCAGCTCGATGTCCATCAGGGCGCTGCGCGACGGTAGAACTGGCGCTCGCGCGACTCGAGCCACTGCAGCGCAGTGTCGAGGTACTTCTTGAAGTGCGGGGTCTTCTGGTGCGCCTCGAACGCGGCCTCATCGTCGTACACCTCGTAAAGCATCGCCGAGGCCGGGTCGTTCGGGTCCACCAGAATGTCGAAAGTCCTGCAGCCGGGCTCGGTTTCGCGCGCCGCCTTGCCGTTTTCCTGCACCGCCGCCATGAACTTGTGGATGCTGTCCGGCTTGATCCGGAGCTTCACCACCAATGCGAATCCGCTCATCTTTGCCTCCGTCGTAGGGGTCACCGGATTATCGACGCGAGGGCTCCCGCGTCAACACGGATAAGCGAACCCGCAACCGGGGATTTGCTATAATTTGCGCCCTCGCGCCCGTAGCTCAGTTGGATAGAGTACCTGGCTACGAACCAGGGGGTCGTGGGTTCGAATCCTGCCGGGCGCGCCAGTCACTTCAAGGGTTTGCAGAAATCCAGGCCCCTTTTAATTTCCGGTCTGAAGCCCCGGTGCTATTGCGCCGTGCCTTCGAGAATGATGATCGAGCAGGCCGCCTCGTCGAAGCCAATGACCCCCCCGCCGTTCTCGGCCAGCCCGATGCGCGCGCGCGCGGCCTGACGCTCGCCGGCCTCGCCGCGCAGCTGAAGCGCGAGCTCGTGGATCATGGACAGGCCGGTCGCGCCCACCGGGTGGCCTTTGGAAACCAGCCCGCCGGAGAGATTGACCGGCAGCTTGCCGCCGAGCGCGCTGGCGCCCGACTCGACGAAGCGCCCGCCTTCGCCCGGCGGGCAGAAGCCGAGCATCTCGGATTGATAGAGCTCGCAAAACGATGTCGCGTCGTGGACTTCGGCGAGATCGATGTCGGTGGGCGTGAGCCCGGCGGCAGCATAGGCGCGCTCGGCGGCGACGCGGCTCAGTCCCGGCTCGTCGAGCGCGCGGTACTTGCCGCCCGAGAGGGTGCTGGCGCGCACCTTGACGGCGCGCTCGCGCACGCGCGCGGGAAGCCCGGCGAGCAAGCGTTCCGAGCACAGCAGCGCCGCCGCGGCGCCGTCGCCGATCGGCGCGCACATGGCACGCGTCAGCGGAAAGCTGACGACGCGGTCGGCGAGCACCTGCTCGGGCGAGACCTCGAAGCGGTACTGCGCCAAAGGGTTCTTCGCTCCCATGGCGTGATTCTTCGAGGCGCTGGCGGCGATCTGGCGCTGCGTGGTGCCGAAGGTCTTCATGTGGTAGGCCGCCTGCATGGCGTAGGTGTCCATGAACACGGTCCCGCCGCCGGCGTTCGGCGCAAACGGTTTGCCGGCGATTTCACCGGCTTTGGCGTAGTACGCCATCCATTCGGCGCGGTCGAGCTGGTCGATGCCGCCGTTGAAGATCTCCTGCGTGCGCTGCGGGTCATTCGGGACGAAAGTCTTCTCGACCCCGATGGCGAGCGACAGCTCGGACTGGCCCGACAGAACGTCCTTCCACGCGCCCTGGAACGCCATCGAGGCCGTTGCGCAGCCGCCCTCGACGTTGATCATCGGCACGCGCTCGGGAAACCGTCCTTCGCGCACCAGCGGCGTAAAACACACCTGCCCGCGGATGTTGGCCTGCCCGAAGCTGCCCATGCCGCAGTTGCCGAACCAGCCCTGCTCGATCGCGCCGCCGTCGTCCATGCCGGCGTCGGCGAGCACCTGCATGTAAGCCTCGCGGGTCAGATCTTTGAACGACTTGTCCGGCAGCTTGCCGAAGGGCGTGCACGAAGTGCCGATGACGTAGACGGAGCCCATGAACGATTATGCCATCGTGGCCGGTCCGGCCTCGATGCGCGGCGCCCGAAAGTCGGACAATGTGCCTGTGAGCCCGGCACGTCAGAGGAAATCCCGTCGCAGGCCGCTTCGAGTCCGTCGAACGCGCTCGCGCGCGTTGCGGGCGCTTTGGGCCGCGCCGGCGGCCGTCCGCGTCGGCATCGCCGCTGTCGTGCTGCTTGTGCTCTTACTCACGGTCAATTGGGTCTATCAGGTCGTGCGCAAGCCCGCCGAACTGTTTTTCCCGGTGAGCGGCGTGCTCTCCAAGACGCCGATCGAGACCTAGCGCAGTTACGCCCCGATCTTCAGCGAGCACGCCACCGCTGTCATCACGCCGGATCTTCTGGCGGCGCTGGCCCAGGTAGAGGCCGCAGGCAACCCCGTGGCGCGAACCTACTGGCGCTGGCGCATGACAACGGAGCCCTTCAATGTCTATCGCCCCGCGTCGAGCGCGGTCGGTATGTACCAGATCACCGACGGGACGTTCAGCGAAGCGAAGCGATACTGTATTCATCACCACGTCGTGGTCGAGGACGGACCCTGGCATGAGCTCGGTTCGTGCTGGTTCAACAGCCTGTACTTGCGCGTCGTGCCGAGCAACGCCGTCGAGATGACTTCGGCCTTTCTCGACCGTCGAGTCGCCCGATTGCTCGACCGTGAGTCGATTGCCGCCGCCACGCTCGCGCAGAAGCAGGACTTGGCCATCGTGATCCATCTTTGCGGTCCCGCGGCCGCCGTCGCTTACGCCAAGCGCAAGTTCCACGTGAGCGAAGGCCAGCACTGCGGCGACCACGACCTCGCTCGCTATCTGGCACAGGTCAACGCGATGAAGCGTGTTTTCGCCGGATTGGCGAATGGCGGTTGAGCAGGAGCTAAAATCCCGCGGTCCCGCGGCGAGCGGCGGGCTTCACTTGCCGCGCGCACGAGATTGCGCCAAGCTTACGGCGATTAATTCCGCTATCCGGCCGCACGCCCCGAACCCAGCACGCGATGTTCCCAGAGACATTCGGCCGCTACCGCATCATCGGTGAGCTCGGGCGCGGCGCCACCGGCACGGTCTACCGCGCGGTCGATCCGCTCATCGAGCGCACGGTGGCGATCAAGACGCTGAACCCGAGCCTGCCGGAAGACGTGCTGAACGATGTACGGGAGCGCTTCCTGCGGGAAGCGAAGTCGGCCGGGCGATTGAGCCATCCCAATCTGGTCACCATCTACGACGTCGGCGTGGAGGGCGAGATCGCGTTCATCGCCATGGAGCTGCTGGAAGGGGCGTCGCTGCAACGGATGCTGCGCCAGCAGGGCAGGCTGGACTACTCGACGGCGGCCGACCTCGCGGCGCAGGTCGCGGAAGGCCTCGAGCACGTTCACCGGCACGCGATCGTGCACCGCGACGTTAAGCCGGCCAACGTCATTGTCTCGGCGACCGGGCACGCCAAGCTCACCGATTTCGGCGTGGCCTACGTGCCGTCCTCGTCGATGACCCAGACCGGCGTGGCGCTCGGGTCGCCGAAGTACATGTCGCCCGAGCAAGTGCTCGGCCGGCCCGCGGATCCGCGCTCCGATATTTTCTCGCTCGGCGTGCTGCTGTACGAGATGCTGGTGCACCGCACGCCGTTCGAAGGTGCAGGCGAGATCGCGATGTTCGAGCTGATGCGACGGATCATGGTCGAGCCGCATCGCAACGTCTCGGAGCTGGACAGCATGATTCCGGAGGAGTTCGACCGCATCTTGTCGCGCGCGCTGGCCAAGAAGCCCGAGGAGCGATACCAGCGCGCGGGCGAGATGGCCGAGGCGCTGCGCAAGCTGCGCGGCGTTCCCCCTCCGCGCGAGCGTGCGGCGCGGGCGGACGAGACGATGGTGCTGCGCGAGACGTCGATCGATCAGACGAGCGAGCTCCTGCTGGCCGAATTCGACGATTTCGCGCGCGGCCTGGAGGACCGGCAGCAGGCCGAGCTGCGGGCCGAGATCGAGGCGCGCAGGCGCAAGAAGGACGAGCTGCGGCGCTGGGCCAAGATGCAGGTGCGCCTGCGCGAGGAGTACGAGCGCCAGCGCCAGCGTGAGAGTCCGGATTCGCCTTTGTCCGCAACGGGGCGACGCAACGTCGCGATCGAGGCGCTCAGGAGGCAGGCGGCGGACCAGCTCGCCGGGCCCAGGCCGGCGCTCAGAAAAGAGGACATCGAGCGGTTGGACCGCGGCTTGCGCGCCGCGTTCCGCTACCTGGCCGAGTTCGCGCAGGAGGTCAATGGCGCGACCCCAGTGCTTGGGTTCCGCTACCGGATGATCTACCTGGGAGAGCTGCCGCTGCTCAAGCTGACCGATGCGTTCTCGGATTTCCGGATGCGCAAGATCGGCGATCGGGAATTCCACGATTTCGTGACTCTGTCGTGCCGTTTGCGCCCGACACGCGAGGCGACGGTGGAGCTGTCGACGCTGGACATCGCCCGTTTTCAGCAGGAGCTCGACGCGCTGCAGATCGAGAGCACGCGGCGCGATTCGAAGAACGACTTCAGGCAGGTCGCGCGCGCCGCGTTCACCGTTAGCGCAATCCCCTGCCAGGTACGTATCCGGGCGGACTACGACGCGTTCGGCGTCGCGGTCGATCTGCTAAACGTCGGCAACCTGGGACGCGCCCGGCGCAGCTTCAGCCTCGACGCATTTACCGAGAGTCTGGTCGACGAACTCGCGCAGTACGTTCTCGGGCTCGATCGGAGCTTCGAGCGCAGCCTAGAGCGACCTTGAGCGGCGCCGTCCGCCCGATTGCGACGCTGCTGGGCGCGTTGGCAATCGGTGCACTTGGGTGGTGGCTCTGGCCGTTGATGCCGGGCGCGCCGTCTGCGGTGCGTGACGTCGAGGCGCTGATCCGGTCGTGGGGGGCATGGGGCGTTTTCGGCTCCATCGGCTTGATGGTCGCGCACTCGTTTCTGCCCTTCCCCTCGGAGATCATCGCCCTCGCGAACGGCATGCTTTACGGGCCGCTGTGGGGAAGCGTAGTCACCTGGGTGGGCGCGATGCTCGGCGCGGCGGCGGCGTTCGGCGCGGTCCGCGCGCTGGGTCGGCCCGTGCTGCGCGGGTTGCTTCCCGCAGCCAGGCACGCGAGCCTGGGGCGATGGTCGCGCGAGCATGGGGGGCTTACGCTGCTCGTCGCGCGGCTGATCCCGGTGATCGCCTTCAACTTGATCAACTACGTCGCCGCGCTGACCGAGATCACCTGGTGGACCTTCCTCTGGGCCACGGGGCTCGGTATCCTGCCGCTTACGATCGTTCTCGCCGTGCTGGGCGACAATGTGCTCGACATGCCGGCCTGGGGCTGGGGGCTGCTGCTTGCTGCGGTTGCGGCAATCTGGTTCCTGCTGCACCGCTTGCGGTCGCGCGAGTCAAGACCGATTTCTTGATCTGTCTCAATGCCGGTCGCGTTGGCAGTCGCAAGCTTGATTGCCGCGCCCGGATGAAAGGGTGAACATGTCGAATCGAATCAGCGTCATGGTGATTTCCGGCAGCCGCGAGAGGCTGCAGATGGCGGCGATGGTCGCTTCGGTCGGGGCCGTCAGCGGCAACGAGGTGCACGTGTTCCTGTCGATGAACGCGCTGACTTACTTCGTCAAGTCGCAGGCGAAGGAGCCCCCCGTCGAGGGCCCGGTCGGTACC
>DAHVFK010000129.1 GCA_027317055.1 Betaproteobacteria bacterium
GGGGACGAATGGACCATAAAGAAGGGCGGCCTGTGGTGGCTGACCAACCGCGTGCGCGACGACGAGTCGCAGGTCGTGGTGCGCGCGGTCGTCGCGCCGGACCTGCTCTGACTACGGACGGCGCAGCACCGCGGTTTTCTTCTCCGACAGCCCGCTCACGTTCAGCCTCATGCCGACCACCTTCCAGTAGTCGGCCTCCGATTCGAGCGCGGCCGCAGTCAGGGGATTCTCGTCCAGCCAGGCCTGCGGCAGCTCGAGGGAGAACCCGCCCGCGTCCGCGGCCACCCGCAGCAGCGGCAGCTTGAGGTCGGCGCGCCGGCGCAGGATCAGCGAGGCGAGCCGCAGCGCGCACACCAGTGCCCAGTCGGCCGAATCGGGGCCTGCGTCCTCGACCTTCGCCAGCTTGCCGCGATGCGCCAGCACCACGCGCGCGAGGCGCTGCTGTTCCATGCGTGAGAAGCCCGGCATATCCGCGTTCGACAGCACGTAGGCCGAGTGCTTGTGGTGCTGAGCGTGCGCGATCGACAGGCCGATCTCCGCCAGGCGCGCCGCCCAGTCCAGCAGCATCCGGTCGGGATCGTCCTCCTGGTCGCGCTCGGCGCCCGCCGTCAGCGCATCGTAGATGCCCAGTGCCAGGGTGCGCACGCGTTCGGCCTGCGCCGCGTCGACGTGGTAGCGGCGCATGAACTGCAGCACCGTGGCCTCGCGCATGTCCCCGCGGTGCTGTACGCGCCCGAGCAGGTCGTACAGCACGCCGTGGCGCAGCGCGCCGTCGGACACGCGCATCGTCTCGATGTCGAGCTCTTCCAGCGCGGCGCCGAGGATCGCCACCCCGCCGGGTAGCACCGGGGCGCGGTTCGCGCGCAGGCCCGCGATGCGCTCCGGGTCGGCGCGCTCGTGCTTGATCAGCAGGCTGCGCAGCCGCTCGAGACCGTCGCGCGTAATGCCGTCCTCGGAGAAGCCGTTCTCGCGCAGGATGCTCTCGATCGAGCGCGCGGTGCCGGAGGAGCCCACCGCCTCGTCCCAGCCGTTGCTCCGGTAGGCGCGCACGATGCCGCCCAGCTCCTGGCGCGCGGCCAGCTCGGCGCGCTTCATGCGGCCCTTGTCGATCCGCCCTTCCGGAAAGTGCTTCAGGCTGTAGCTCACGCAACCCATGTAGAGCGATTCGGTGAGCTGCGGCTCGTAGCCGGTACCGATAATGAACTCGGTCGACCCGCCGCCCACGTCTACCACCAGCCGCCGGTGCGCGGCCGCCGGCAGCGCGTGTGCCACTCCGACGTAGATCAGACGCGCTTCCTCGCGCCCCGCGATCACCTCGATCGGAAAGCCCAGCACCTGGCGCGCTTCGCGCAGGAACTGCGGCGCGTTCTTGGCTACCCGCAGGGTGTTGGTGCCGACCGCGCGCACCGCCTGCCGCGGCAGGCCCCTCAGGCGCTCGCCGAACTTGCGCAGCGCCTCGAGCGCGCGGGCCTGCGCGGCGCGGTCGATGCGCTTCTCCGCGGTGAGCCCGGCGCCGAGCCGGACCACCTCGCGCAGCGAATCGAGCGGATAGATCTGACCCGCCTCGACGCGCCCGATCTGCAGGTGAAAGCTGTTCGAGCCGAGATCGACCGCTGCGAGGGTTTCGTGGCGCGCCATTGCGGTGGTCAGCTTAGCGCCGGCCGCTGCCGCCGGCAAACACCAGAGCGGTAAACTGAGGCATCCGGGATGAAAAAAGCCTACCCCAGCGCCCATTTCCTGAATCGCGAGCTCGGCCTGCTCGCGTTCAACCGGCGCGTGCTCGCCCAGGCCGCGGACGAAACCGCGCCGCTGCTCGAGCGGTTGCGCTTCCTCACCATCGTGTCGTCGAACCTGGACGAGTTCTTCGAGATCCGGGTCGCGGGCCTGAAGGAGCAGATCAAGCTCGACATTCCCGAGCCCGGACCGGACGGCCGCAGCCCGGCCGAGGTGTTCGCCGACGTGGCGCGCGAGGCGCACGCGCTGGTGGCCGAGCAGTACCGGCTGCTGAACGAAGTCGTGCTGCCCAAGCTGGCGGAGGAAGGCGTGCGCTTTCTGCGCCGCACCGATTGGGGCGCGGGCCAGCGGCAGTGGATCCGGGACTACTTTCTGCGCGAGGCGCTGCCGGTGCTGACCCCGATCGGGCTCGATCCGGCGCACCCCTTTCCGAAGGTGCTCAATAAGAGCCTCAACTTCGCTGTCGAGCTCGAGGGCAAGGACGCCTTCGGGCGCAACTCGGGCGCGGCGATCGTGCAGGCCCCGCGCGTGCTGCCGCGCGTCATCCGCCTGCCGCGCGAGATCTCGGGCGGCGAGTACGACTTCGTGTTCCTGTCCTCGGTCCTGCACGCGCACGTGGACGAGCTGTTCGCGGGCATGAAGGTGCAGGGCTGCTACCAGTTCCGCGTCACGCGCAACTCCGACCTGTTCGTCGACGAGGAAGAGATCAAGAACCTGCGCATCGCCCTGCAGGGCGAGCTGCTGCACCGCCACTTCGGCGACGCCGTGCGGCTCGAGGTCGCCGACAACTGCTCGCCCTCGATGGTCGAGTTCCTGCTGCAGCAGTTCAGCCTGGCCGAAGCCGACCTGTACCGCGTCGAGGGCCCGGTCAACCTGTACCGGCTGCGCGAGGTGCCGGCGCAGGTCGACCGCCCGGACCTGAACTACGCGCCGTTCCAGCCCGGCATCCCGGCGCCGCTCGACAAGCGCGACGACCTGTTCGAGGTGCTCGCGCGCCAGGACGTGCTGCTGCACCATCCCTACCAGTCGTTCATGCCGGTGATCGATTTCATCCGCGCCACCGCGACCGACCCGCAGGTGATCGCGATCAAGCAGACGGTGTACCGTACCGGCACCGATTCGGAGCTGATGGAGCTGCTGATCGACGCCGCGCGGCGCGGCAAGGAAGTCACGGTGGTGGTCGAGCTGATGGCGCGCTTCGACGAGGAGGCGAACCTGAACTGGGCCGCCCGCCTGGAGGAGGTCGGCGCGCACGTCGTGTACGGCGTGGTCGGCCACAAGACGCACGCCAAGATGGCGCTCGTGGTACGGCGCGAGGAAGGTCCGACCGGCAAACTGCTCAAGCGCTACGTTCACCTCGCGACCGGGAACTACAACCCGCGCACCGCGCGCCTTTACACCGACTTCGGCCTGATGACGGCCAACGAGGAGCTGTGCAGCGACGTGAACGAGGTGTTCAAGCAGCTCACCGGGCTGGGCCGTGCGAGCAGGATGCGCCATGTCTGGCAGTCGCCGTTCACGCTCCACAAGCGCGTCGTCGCCGCGATCCGCAACGAGGCCGCCATCGCCGCCGAGGGCAAGCCCGCACGCATCATCGCCAAAATGAACTCGCTGCTCGAGCCGGCGATCGTCGAGGAACTGTATGTCGCTTCGCAGGCGGGGGTGAAGATCGATCTCATCGTGCGCAGCGTGTGCGGCCTCAAGCCCGGCATCCCCGGCCTGTCGGACAACATCCGGGTGATCTCGGTCGTGGGGCGCTTCCTCGAGCACTCGCGCGTGTTCTGCTTCCACAACGACGGCGCGGACGACGTCTACCTGGCGAGCGCCGACTGGATGGACCGCAACTTCTTCCGCCGCATCGAGCTGTGCTTCCCGGTGCTCGACCCCGCGCTCAAGCGGCGCGTGATCCGCGAGGGGCTGCAGCCCCACCTGGACGACAACTGCCAGGCCTGGATGATGGACGCCGACGGCGGCTACGAGCGCGTCAGGCCGCGCCGGGGACGGCGCCGCTCGGCGCAGGAAGAGCTGCTGTTCACCCTGGCGACACCGTCATGAAGGACATGCTGGGCCTGCGCCGCGTCGTCCTCGCCACGCGCTACTCCGTGCAGGGGCTGGTCGCGGCCGTCAAGGGCGAGGCCGCGTTCCGCCAGGAGCTCGCGCTCGCCGTCGTGCTCGTGCCGCTGGGGCTCTGGCTCGGCGAGGACGGCACGCAGCGCGCCTTGCTCGCGGGCAGCGTCCTGCTCGTGCTGATCGTCGAGCTGCTGAACTCGGCGGTCGAAGCGGCGGTCGACCGCATATCGGAGGAACGTCACCCGCTCGCCAAGCGGGCCAAGGACCTGGGCAGCGCCGCGGTCATGCTTTCCCTCGCCACCGCCGCGGCGGTCTGGCTGCTTGTCCTGCTCTGACCCGGCGTTCAGCCGCGCGCGGCGCGGATCACGCCCGGGACTTCCTTCACCACGGCGAAGGCGCGCTTGAGCTGCGCCAGGTCGCCGACGTTGAAGCTGAAGCGCATGAAGGCGAGCTCGTCTCGGCTCTGGGTGCGTACCGCGGTGACATTGATGCGCTCGCGCGCCAGCGCGTCGCCGATGTCGCGCAGCAGCCCGGGGCGGTCGCCGGCCGTCACCACCATGTCGACCGCGTAGGCCCCGCCCGCGCTGCCGTCCCACTGCGCATCGATCAGCCGCTCGGGGTGGCGCTCGGCGAGCCGCTTCAGGCTCGGACAGTCCTCGCGGTGAATCGACACGCCCTTGCCGCGCGAGACGAAGCCACGCACCGGGTCGGGCGGCACCGGCTTGCAGCACTTCGACAGCTGGGTCAGCAGCCGGTCGACGCCGACCACCAGCACGCCGCCCTTGCCCGAGGCCTGGCGCGCGCGCCGTTGCGGCTGCGCTGGCGCAGGGGTCGGGGCCGGAGACGCGGCGCCCATGCCGCGCAGCGCGGACTGCAGCTGGCGCAGGTTCACTTCGTCGCGCGCGACCGCGGCGAACAGATCGTCCTGGCGCGAGAAGCCGAGGCGCGCGGCGAGCGTCTCGAGCTTGGCCTGGCTCGCGCCCTCGCGCTTGAGCTCCTTTTCCACCGTCGCGCGGCCGGCGGCGACGGTTTCCGACAGCACCTGGCTGTTGAACCACTGCCGGATCTTCTGCCGCGCACGCGGGCTCTTGACGAAGCCGCGCTCGGCGCTGAGCCAGTCGCGCGACGGGCCGCCGCTCTTGGCCACCGTGATCTCGACCCGCTGCCCGCTCTTGAGCGGGGTCTCGAGCGGAACAATGTGCCCATCGAGCTTGGCGCCGCGGCAGCGGTGCCCGAGGTCGGTGTGCAGCGCGTAGGCGAAGTCCACCGGCGTCGAGCCCGACGGCAGGTCGACCACCTTGCCCTGCGGCGTTACGACGTAGACCGTGTCGTCGAGCGCCGCCTGGCGCGTCTTTTGCGCCCACTTCGAGCCGTCGGTCACCTCGTCGCGCCACGCCAGCAGCTGGCGCAGCCAGGCAATCTTGTCTTCGAACCGACCCTGCGCGCGCGTTGATGCGCCGTGCTCCTTGTAGCGCCAGTGCGCCGCCACGCCGAACTCGGCATGACGGTGCATCTCCGAGGTGCGGATCTGCACTTCCAGCGTCCTGCCGCCGGGGCCGATCACCGCGGTGTGCAGCGACTGGTAGTCGTTGCCCTTGGGGCGCGAGATGTAGTCGTCGAACTCCTTCGGAATCGGCTGCCACAGGTCGTGCGCCACGCCGAGCGCGGCATAGCATTCCCTGGCCGAGCCGACGATCAAGCGCAGCGCCCGTACGTCGTACAGCTCGGAGAAATCCAGCCCCTTCGTGCGCATCTTGTTCCAGATCGAATAGATGTGCTTGGGGCGGCCGGCGATCGCCGCCTCGACGCCCGCGGCGCGCAGCTCGCGCGCGAGCAGCGCCATCGCGTCCTGGATGTACTGCTCGCGCTCGGCGCGCTTTTCGTCCAGCATCTGCGCGATCTTCTTGTACGTTTCGGGCTCGAGGAAGCGGAACGAAAGGTCCTCCAGCTCCCACTTGAGCTGCCACACGCCGAGCCGGTTGGCGAGCGGGGCGTAGATGTCGAGCGTCTCGCGCGCGTAGCCTGCGCGGTCCGGCCTCGGGTTCTTGGCGTACCAGCGCAGGGTCTGGGTACGGCTCGCCAGGCGAATGAGGACCATGCGGATGTCATCGACCATGCCGAGCACCATCTGGCGCAGCACCTCGATCTGCTGCTGCGGCGTGCCGCGCGTGAGCACCCGCAGCTGGTAGAGCTTCTCCACCCCGGCCGCGAGCACCGCGACGTCGTCGCCGAACTTCTCGCGCAGCACGTCCACTGCGCCGGCGTACTTGGGCGCGGCGAACAGCACCCCGGCCGCGCGCCCGGGCGGGTCGAGGCCGATCGCCGCCAGGCTCGCCGCGAGGCCGAGCGCGTGCGACCAGACCGGCTCTCCGGTCGAAAGCACCTGCCCCGCGTACAGCGGTTGAGCGAATTCCAGCGCGCGCTCGAGCAGGGCGCGATCCGCACCGTCCAGCCCCGCTGCGATCGGCTCGAGCGCGGCGGCGCTGTTTTGCGGACGAAGCTGGACGACCGACACCATGCTGATATTGTAGCGGGCCTGCATGCCAGACTCTCGTTCCGCGGCAAAAGTTTCCCCGCACCTGCTCCTCGCGCTCACGGCGCTGTTCTGGGCCGGGCACTGGATCGTGGCGCGCGGCGTGCACCTCGAGGTGACGCCGGTCTCGCTCGCATTCTGGCGCTGGATGACGGCGATCGCGGTGCTCGTGCCGCTCGCCGGGCGCAGGTTCGCGCGCGACTGGCCGGTCGTGCGCGCGCACTGGAAGGCGATCGCGCTGTTCGGCGTCACGGGCAACGCGGTCTACAACATGGTCGGCTACTACGGCATCCGTGAAACCACGGCCACCAACGCGCTGCTGATCCAGTCGGTGACGCCAGCGCTGATCCCGCTATTCGCGTTCGCTCTGTTCGGGGAGCGCATCGGCGCCCGTGCGGCGCTTGGCGTCGCGGTGTCGTTCTGCGGCGTGCTGGCGATCGTGAGCCGGCTCGACCCGCAACTGCTCGCCAGCCTGCAGATCAACCACGGCGACCTGTTCCTGCTCGGCAACGTCGCCATGTGGGCCCTGTACACCGTGTGCCTGCGCTTCAAGCCGCCCGCGCTCTCGCAGCTGAGCTTCCTGCTCGCGTGCTCGCTCGCCAGCATGCTCGTGATGCTGCCGCTGTATTGCGTGGATCTCGCCGCCGGGGGGCGCATCGTGCTCGGCTGGGGCCCGGTGCTCGGCATCCTCTACCTCGGGCTGCTGCCCTCCGTTGCCTGCTACGTCATGTGGGGCAAGGGCGTGCAGACGATCGGCGCCGGGGCCGCGGGGGCCTATCTTTACCTCATCCCGCCGTTCGGCATCCTGATGGCGGTGGCGTTCCTCGGCGAGCACTTGCACCTATACCATGCGGTGGGCATGGTGCTGATCTTCGCCGGGGTGTGGCTCGCGGCGCAGCGCCGGCGCTGACGGGGGCGGGGCGGCAATGGGCTGGCTGAGGCGCTGGCGGCATCGCCGGGTGCTGGCAAGGCACCGCATCGACCCGGCGCTGTGGCGGCGGGTCACCTCGCGCATGCCCTTTCTGCGCGGGCTCGACGCCGGCCAGACGCGGCGGCTGCAGGAGCTGGCGCTGCTGTTCCTGGCCGAGAAGCAGTTCACCGGGGTGCGCGGCCAGGCACTCGACGACGCGATTAGGCTGTCGATCGCGGCCCAGGCCTGCCTGCCGATTCTCGAGCTGGGGCTGGACTGGTACGAGGGCTGGAGCGGCATCGTGATCTATCCGGACGACTTCCGCGTCAGGCGCAGCGAAATGGACGAAGGGGGTGTGGTGCACGAATGGGACGACGAGCTGGCGGGCGAGTCCTGGCCGGGCGGCCCGGTGATCCTGTCCTGGGACGCCGCGCAACACGACGAGCACGCCAACGTCGTGATCCACGAATTCGCGCACAAGCTCGACATGCGTAGCGGCGAGGCCGACGGCGTGCCGCCGCTGCCGCCGGACATGGACCGCAGGGCCTGGCGCGCTGCGCTCGCGCGCGCCTACGAGGGATTGCGCGACGCGCTCGAGCGCGGCCGCGACGGCTGGCTCGATCCCTACGCCGCCGAGCACCCCTCGGAGTTCTTCGCCGTGCTGAGCGAGGCGTTCTTCGAGACGCCGAACGAGACCCGCCGCCGCTACCCGGAGATGTACGATCAGCTCAGGCGCTTCTACCGCCAGGACCCCGCGACCAGGCTGCGAGCATGAAAACGCTGCTCATCGTCTACCACAGCGGCGGCGTGAAGACCGCGCAGATGGCCGCAGCGGTCGAGCGCGGCGCGAAGACCGAACCGGGCGTGCGCGTGGTGCTCAAGCGCTGCGCCGAGGCCGGGCCGGAGGACGTGCTCGCGGCGGATGGCCTGATCCTCGGCACGCCGGAGAACTTCGGCTACATGTCGGGCATGATGAAGGACTTCCTCGAGCGCATCTTCTACCCCTGCGAAGGCAAGGTCGCGGGCCGGCCCTGGGCGCTGTTCGTCGGCGCCGGCCAGGACGGCAGCGGCGCCGTGAGCTCGGTCGAGCGCATCGTTACCGGGCTGCGGCTGAAGCGCGTCGGCGATCCGGTGGTGGTGGTGAAGGAGCTCAAGCCCGAGCAGATCGCCGCGCTGGAGGAGCTCGGCGCGGCGATGGCGGCGGGACTGGCGGCGGGGATCTTCTAGAGCGTCACCCGCGGCGCG
>DAHVFK010000012.1 GCA_027317055.1 Betaproteobacteria bacterium
AATCCGACCCGGTTCTCCGGATTCTTGACCAGATAGGCCTTGAACGGACGCCCCTTTTTCGAGATGAAGCGCTGCAGCAAGTCGGTCTTTCCGGTTGCAAGCAACTTCGCCATTTGGGCCCGCTCGACGGGTTGTTGAAGGATAATCTTGCCCGAGCGGAAGTCGCAGCTACGCGATGGCCCGACCGCCTTTTCGCAGACGTACGCCACGCCATGTTCGAAAACGCGCGCACCGCATTTTGGGCAGACGCCGAGGGTTTCCTGATCTGAAAAGTCCGGAGCTTCTTCGGCCTCCGATGACGCGGATCCCTGACCAAAGTCGAATTCGACCCGGAATTCTTCGTTTAGCTTGACACCGGCCGCGAAAGGTTTTCCCATCCGACTACGGAAACCCGTCACGGGACCCACGAAGCGCTTTCGGATAAGTTCACTGACCTCTTCCGGCGACCACTCGCGGCCGGAAGTCACTTTCCAGATTGAAAAGTCGCACTTCTGACATTGAAACTTGCGATAGTTCTCCTGCACCTTACCACCGCACTTCGGACATGGCGCATCTACCGTCGCGAAGGCGGTATCCGGAATATCTCCGTTCTTGATCCTCTCAACCATGTCGCGGGTAACTTGCTCGATGTGCTCCATGAACTCCTGGCGCCGCAGCTTGCCCCCTTCCATCAGCTTAAGCTTGAATTCCCAGTCTCCCGTCAGCTCAGGCGAGGTGATCTCGCTGACGCCGAAATGGCGCAAGGCGAACAGAAGCGAAAACGCCTTCGGCGTGGGCACCAGTTCTCTACCGCTACGGTGGACGTACTCCTCCTGGATTAATCCCTCGATCACTGCCGCGCGCGTGGCTGGCGTGCCGAGTCCTTTCGCCTCCATTGCCGCGCGCAATTCGTCGTCCTCGACCAGCTTGCCAGCGCCTTCCATCGCCGACAGCAGCGTCGCCTCCGTATACCGTGGGGGCGGCTTGGTTTGATTCGCCTGCGCGCCGACCTCGGAGGCGCGCACCATCTCGTTGGCAGCAACCACCGGCAGGTTGTCGCTTTCAGATTGGGCCACGCGGCCGTATACAACGAGCCAGCCCGGGTTGCGCAAGACCCGGCCCTCGGTTCTGAACTGGTGCTCTCCTGCTTTCGTGATTCGGGTCGTCTGCATGTACTCGGCAGCGGGATGGAAAACCGCCAGGAAACGCCGCACAACCATGTCATAGAGCTTCTGTTCGGCGTCGTTCAATTGCTTTGGGGACTGTTGCGTAGGGATAATTGCGAAGTGGTCGGAAATCTTGGTGTTGTCGAAAACTCGCCGGTTCGGCTTGACCCATCCCTGTTTCAGCACGCTTTTGGCTAAGGCGCCGTACTCTTTCGTAGCGCCCAGGAGTTCCATGGTCTTCTTCACCGTCGCGAGATAGTCCTCCGGGAGCGCGCGCGCGTCAGTGCGGGGGTAAGTCAGCACTTTGTGACGCTCGTAGAGCGCCTGCGCGAGCGAAAGGGTCATTTTGGCGGGAAAACCGAAGCGGCCGTTCGCTTCGCGCTGCAAGCTCGTGAGATCGAACAGCAGCGGTGAGAGTTGAGTTGAAGGTTTGCTCTCCTCCGTAACCGAGCCCTTGCCATCGCGACATGCTGCGACGATTGCCTCGGCCTGCTTGGCGCTCCACAACCGCTCCGGCTTTCGCTCGCCATCTTCGTCCTTTTTGAACTCGGGATCGAACCAGCGGCCGGCGTATTCTCCGGCGATGGCAGCGAAGCGGGCATGAACCTCCCAGAAGTCGCGCGCAACGAATGCTCGAATGCGCTCTTCGCGCTCAACGAGCACGGTAAGCGTCGGAGTTTGAACGCGCCCGACCGTGGTGAGATAGAACCCGCCTTCCTTGGAATTAAAGGCGGTCATCGCGCGAGTGCCGTTTATCCCCACCAGCCAATCCGCTTCGGAGCGGCAGCGGGCCGCATCGGCCAAGGGAAGCAATTCCTTGTCCGAACGCAAGGCGGCGAAACCGTCGCGAATAGCCTGCGGCGTCATAGACTGCAGCCAAAGGCGCTCCACGGGCTTCTTAATGCGCGAATAGTCCACGAGATAGCGGAATATCAGTTCGCCCTCGCGACCGGCGTCGCAGGCATTGATAAGAGCCCTGACGTCCTTACGCTTCATCAGCCGCAGTAGCAGATTGAGCCGATCCTGACTTCGCTCGATCGGCGACAGTTCAAAGTGCGGCGGAATGACCGGTAGCCTGGCGAACGACCACTTGCCCTTCTTGACGTCGTACTTCTCCGGCAGCGAGAGCGCCAGCAGGTGGCCAACTGCTGATGAGAGCACGTAATCGTCGCCCTCGAAATAATCGCCCTTGCGGGTAAAGCCGCCCAGCGAACGCGCAATGTCCGCAGCAACGGAGGGTTTCTCGGCGATTATCAGCGTTTTGCTCATGGAAGGCCGGGCGGGATGCCGCGGGCGTTAAAAGGCGGCAGATGATAAGTGCAAACGCTCCGAGGCGGCAACCCGGGCCGAAAGGAGCCGCGTTGGGTGCTGCCTCGCGCTCGCCAGCTCTAGCTCGGCAAGCGTTCCTGTTGAACTGTGAACAGATCCTCTGCGAGCAGACGGCTGGTGGGTGTTTGCTGGTTCCAGAGCACCATCAGCACGATCAGCTTGAGTTGCTCGAGGGACAATGCGGAACCGGTCGTGGCGAGTGCGCGCTCGATGACGTGTTCGCGAACCTGTGGGCTCAGCATTCCGGATTGCTCCAACGCGAGCAGAAAGCCGCGGCAATCTGTGTCCAGCTTGGCAAGTTCCTTCGGCGCGTACGCGCGGAAGGTGTTGCGCGAATCCGGAATGGGCGCGAAATTGCGGTGCGGGACACGAAGCACGCCTGCTAGCCAAGACAACGCTTCGCTGATGTCGGTGTCCTCGAATCCGGCAGCGGAGAGCTTCTTGGCCACCAATTCACTGTCGTGCGTGAGGTCTGCTTGTTGGCAGTGCTCGAAAAGGTAGACGAGGATTTCGTACATTTTATTTTTCTCCTCAGCAGGTTAGGCGTTGATATAGCCCCCCGGGCAGCACCGCTACCTGTCCGGCGAGTTCGAGCCGTAGAAGCTCAGAGGATACCTGTTCGGCGGTCAAGCCTGCACGCGCACAGAGCGCATCGACGTCTATGGGGTCGAATCCCATGTGCGTCAAAAGCGGGTTTTCCTGGGGCGACCGCATATGCGCCGAGCGGGTCGTCGCATACCCGCTGGACTGGAATCCGCCGAGTTCGATCAGCACATCTTCCGCGGATTCAACCAGCTTGGCGCCGGCCTTAATCAGTGCGTGGCATCCCTTGGACAGTGGTGAGTGAATCGAGCCGGGAATCGCAAACACCTCGCGTCCCTGTTCGGCAGCGGCGCGGGCGGTGATGAGCGACCCAGAAGCGAGGGCCGCCTCGACGACCAGACAACCTTGCGCCAATCCGCAGATGAGGCGATTGCGGCGCGGAAAGTTGTGCGCGGCCGCTGGGGTCCCGAGGGGGAACTCGGAAAGCAGCAAGCCGCGTTGTATGATCTCGCTCGCAAGCGATGCGTTACGTGCGGGGTACGTGACATCGATGCCCGTTCCGAGTACCGCGATCGTGGCTCCTGGGCCGGCCAATCCGCCGCGATGGGCCGCCGCGTCGATGCTGAGGGCGAGACCCGAGACAATCGTCAGGCCCGCTTCACTGAATGCACGAGCGAAGCTTTGCGCGTTGCGCTCGCCCTGAGCGGTCGCGTTCCGGCTGCCTACGACGGCCAGCGCCGGTCGAGCCAGCAGCTCAAGGCGGCCATGCGCGTAGAGCAGCGTCGGTGGATCTGCAATTTCAAGCAATGGCCTCGGGTATGCCTCGTCGGCAAGGGTAACGACTGCGTGGCCCGGCTGCGCAGCCCACTCGCCCGCCGCGGCGACGGCGGCAGCAACTTCGGCTGAATCTGTGGCGTAAATGGCGGCCCGAGGGGCGAACCGCGCGAGTTCCGAGCGGGAACGCGCCAGTATCTGCTCAGGTAGGCCGTACTGCTTGAGTAGCTGGCGAACGGCGGCGGGGCCGAGGCCTGGCGTAAGGGTGAGCTGCAGCCAACTCGCCAGCCCCGGTTCCATCGTCATAGGCGTGGCAAGAACCGGAATCGCGCCCGCGCGCGCGGCCCCGAGCTTCGAGGGCGCCGCGCACCAGGCCCGGGATTAGGGCGTCTGCACCACATCCAAGGGCTGGACGGGCCTCACGATACGCATGACCAGTGCATAAGATACGCGGTCGAACACACGGAATACAAACACGTGGCCGTTCGGCTCGTCCGGTAGCGGGATTTGGGCGTCGGGCGCGCCTCGCGGTTTGGAGGTATCAGTCACGGTCTGGCCATGAGTGTAGACGGCCAGCACGGTGCCAACGTCGATGCCGTCGGACTTACCCCGATTAATCGTGATGATCGAACCCGTGCCGGTTTCGCCAATCCGCTGCACGCCGCCGTAAATCGACATTACACGGCCTTGGATAAAGACGCTTGGTGAGTGCGGCGCATAGTTCACTGCCTGCGGTGGGCCGGCCGGAATGAGTTTGTCACCCACGCCGACTTCCTGTTTCACGCTCGCCAGGCGCACGGTCGTCGGCTCGCCAGGCCTAGTGACCTGTGCGGTGCCAAGGAAGATCGCCTCGTAGCCGAGGGTTCGATCGGTGTCCGGGTCGACCAGCGCGTTTCCGGCCCGATAGACGTTCCACGTCTTCTCTTTCGAGCTTCCGATGCCGCGCACATACGCCGAATTGCCGGCTTCAAGGATCACTCTGTCCTGCTGAGTTGCCACGATGGTCGGTGCGTTGTCCAGTCCGCCGGGCTCTATGACCAGAGGTTGGGAAAGGAATGGCTCGATCACCGATGGCGGAATGCTCGGGATCGGCGCATCGGTACTGCCGATCACCCTCACCCGGGGACGAAGCGCCTCGGTACCCGAGCTACCCGAAATCGTAAGTCGCCCATGCAGCCGGTCAAGCACGATAACGTTGCCGGGATAGATGCGATGGGGATTCTTGATTTCGTCCCGGTTTAGGTTCCACAATTCCGGCCAGCGCCATGGCGAATTGGTGAAGTGTTGAGCGATGCCCCACAGAGTGTCGCCGGGAACGACAACATAGCGGTCTGGTGCATCCGGCTTTATTGCCCCCGAGCTCTTGGGTGCCTCGGCCGCAACCCCGGCGGTCGCCAGGCTCCCAGCGACAAAAGCCAGCATTGTGATAGACTTACGCAAGTGACCGTACATAGGGCCCTCGATTGTTTCTTGGCTCTTCGGGCCGGCTTGAAGTGCCGATTGTTCACCCAAAATTGGCATAAAAGCCTATTTAGCTTACATACTGCCTGAAATTGTGCATGTAATTAATTCACACAGCAAGTGATTTTCAGATTTCAATGGCCCTCTTGAACATTCTCCGATACCCCGACGCCCGGCTCCACAAGGCAGCCACACCGGTGACTGTGTTCGACGACGGCCTGAAGAGGCTCGTCCGCGACATGGCCGAGACCATGTACGGGGCCCCGGGGATAGGGCTTG
Organism: Betaproteobacteria bacterium; assembly: GCA_027317055.1. GTDB lineage: Bacteria > Pseudomonadota > Gammaproteobacteria > Burkholderiales > SG8-39 > DAHVFK01. The sequence goes on from DAHVFK010000012.1 coordinate 5,532, forward strand.
CGGCGACTCAGGTCGACGTTCACAAACAGGTAATTGTCATCGACGCGTCCGAACGGCGCGATTCACTGGTCGTGCTCGTCAATCCTGAGATTGTGGAGGCAACGGGAATTTCCGACATCGAGGAGGGCTGCCTCTCGGTGCCCGGAATCTACGAGCTCGTCGAGCGCGCCGAGCGAGTCAAAGTGCGCGCGTACGACCAGAACGGCAACGCGCTCACGCTCGAGGCCCAGGGTCTGCTTGCAGTATGCATTCAGCACGAGATGGACCACCTGCAAGGCAAGGTCTTCGTAGAGTACCTCTCGCAGCTCAAGCAGCAGCGCATTCGCGCCAGACTTGCCAAGCAGCTCAGGAAGAGCGCTTAGCGAAGCCGGGATGGCGGCTGTCGCGGCACCGGCGCTGGCGCGGCAGTCGCGAGGTCGGTGAGGATATCCCATGCGTCTGGCTTTCGCGGGCACTCCGGAGTTCGCCGAGCGCTCGCTTGCCGCGCTCCTGGGTGCTGGCCACCACGTAGCGCTCGTGCTGACCCAACCGGATCGTCCCGCCGGACGCGGTATGCGACCGTCGCAGAGCGCTGTCAAGCGCCTGGCACTGCAGCGGGAAATTGAGGTATTCCAGCCCTCAACCTTGAAGGATCCCGCAAGCCTGGGTCGGATGGTCGGCGCGCGTCCGGAACTCGTGGTGGTCGCGGCATACGGCCTGATCTTGCCGCAGGCGGCGCTCGAGTGCGCGCCGCTGGGAGCACTGAACGTTCATGCCTCGTTGCTTCCGCGCTGGAGAGGCGCGGCACCGATCCAGCGCGCTATTCTGGCCGGCGATCGCGAGAGCGGAATTACGATCATGAAGATGGATGCGAGCCTTGACACGGGACCGATGCTCGCGCAGAGCGCGATCCCGATCACCGAGGATGACGACGCGGGAACGATTCATGACCGCCTCGCCGCGTTGGGCGCGAAGATGATCGTCGCGGCGCTCAGTGCACTTGCTAGGGGTGATGCTAGCTATACCCCGCAGCCTGCCGCAGGCGTGACGGTTGCGCGCAAGATCGACAAGTCGGAATTGACCATCGACTGGTCGCGCCCGGCACGAGAGCTTGCGCGCGCGGTGCGCGCGTTCCGTCCGATTCCGGGAGCGTCGAGCACGCTCGAAGGTGCGAGCGTAAAGATCTGGGAGGCACGTGTAGCGGAAGGCTCAGGCGAGCCAGGGCGCGCGATCGCGGCAGACCCACACGGGATCGTAATTGCTTGCGGGCAGGGCACGCTCGTCGTGACGCAGCTTCAGCGCGCGGGCGGAAAGCGCCTGTCGGCTGGAGAGTTTCTGCGAGGACATGCGGTACTACCCGGCACGCGATTCGGCAAACCGGCTGAACCGGCATAGCGCATGCCGCCGCGCAGGATGGTCACGGTCACGGGGGAGGCGCAGTCCCTTGCCGGCTCGATGGCGCAGGCTGCGCGGATCATCGCGGGGGTCGCCGCCGGGCGCAGCCTTTCGGCGGAGCTTGAGCGTGCTGCCGATCAAGGAGACTCGTCACGAGCGTCGCTGTTGGATCTCACGCACGGAACCTTGCGCCGCTACGGCCGCGTTCAGGCGCTTTCGCGGATCCTCAGCAAACGCGGCGGAACCGATCCTGTTGTCGAGGCGCTGCTATGGTGTGCTTTCTACGTCCTAGATTCTGGGCGACATGCCGCATATACGGTCGTCGACCAGGCAGTGCGCGCGTGCGCGATGGTGGGGCAGCACCCGGCGAAGGGCTTCGTAAACGGCGTACTGCGCACCCTGCTGCGCAACCGCGCGGCTATTGAGGCGGATCTCGCCCCGGATCCGGAGGCGCACTGGCAGCATCCTAGGTGGTGGATCAGCGCCGTGCAGCGTGGTCATCCGGATGCCTGGCAAGAAGTGCTCGAGGCCGGCAATACCCATCCGCCAATGTGCCTACGGGTGAATATACGCCGCATTTCTACGCAGGACTATGAACTGCGGCTTCAATCAGAGGGCATTGCCGCTAGACGCCTAGACAGTCGTGCGCTGCTGCTGGTTAAGCCGGTTCCCGTCTCACGTCTGCCAGGGTTTGCGCAGGGAGAGGTGTCCGTGCAGGACGCGGGCGCACAGCGGGCGGCCACCTATCTCGAGTTGGCCGCCGGGCACCGCGTGCTGGATGCCTGTGCTGCTCCTGGGGGGAAGAGCGGACACATGCTCGAAATGGAGGATATTGCCCTCACCGCGCTGGATGCGGACGCCACGCGCTGCTCGCTTATAGAGCGCAACCTCGCGCGACTGGGCTTCGCAGCTCGCGTGCAGGTCGCGGATTGCACTCGCCTCGAAAAGTGGTGGGACGACAGGCCGTTCGACCGCATTCTCGCTGACGTACCCTGTTCCGCGTCAGGCGTGGTGCGCCGCCATCCGGACATCAAGTGGCTGCGTCGAGCGCGCGACCTGGACGCGTTCGCTGCGCGCCAAAGCGCGATCTTGAACGCGCTTTGGTCGGCGCTCGCTGCGGGTGGTAAATTGCTGTATGTCACTTGCTCGGTGTTCCCAGAGGAAAACGACGCCGTCGTCGAAAGCTTCGCAGCACGCATGCCGGACGCGCTGCGCTTGCCGCTACCGCAAGGCGCAGCGTCCACGCTGCTGCCGGGGCCAGAGCACGACGGGTTCTATTTTGCCTTGTTAGCGAAGCGGAACTGAAAACGCGATGCGCTGCATCGCCCTCCTGCTCAAGCTTCTCCCGCTGCTGCTCGTGCTCGCCATGAGTGGCACCGCGCGTGCGGACGAGATCGTCGTGCGTGAAGCAAATTTGCGCGCGACTGATGAAGGACTGGTGCTCAATGCCGAATTCAGTTTCCAAATCACTCCCAGGCTCGCCGAGGCCGTTGAAAACGGTGTGCCGTTGTATTTCGAGCTCGATTTTGAGTTGACTCGCTCGCGGTGGTACTGGTTCGACGAGAAGGCTGTCGCGAAGCGCATGCAGGTCCGGTTGTCCTACCACGCCCTGTCGCGGCAGTACCGGCTTTCGACCGGATTGCTGCAGCAAAGCTTCGGCACGCTGGAGGAGGCGCTGGACGTGCTTAGGCGACTCCGCAACTGGCTGGTGGTCGACCGCACCGTCTCGCTCGCCGACGCGACTTACGAGGCTGCCGTACGCATGCGATTGGACACCACGCTGCTTCCAAAGCCTTTCCAGCTCAGTGCGCTCACTAATCGGGAGTGGAACCTCGAGTCGGCGTGGAAGCGATTCAGCTTCCGTCCACCGCAGCAACCACCGGCGCCAGTCGAAAGCCGCCAGCCAACGGAGGCGCCGGCGAGATGAGAGCGCTGTTGATCATTGGCGCCGCGCTGGCCGGAGTGCTAATGTTCCTGCTCGCCACAGCGAGCGCGAACACATCCCTGTTCGAACAGCACTACCCGATTCTGCTGGCGTTGAACGCGGCGCTGGCGGGTCTGCTGGCGGTACTGGTCACCTATCAGCTCGTCGCCTTGGCCCGCAAGTATCGCCGTCGCGTTTTTGGCTCGCGATTGACGCTGCGCTTTCTGGTTCTATTCGCAATGATGGCCGTCGCGCCCGGGCTGTTGGTGTACACGGTGTCGGTACAGTTCCTGAGCAAGAGCATCGAATCATGGTTCGACGTTAAGGTCGATGCCGCGTTGGAAGGAGGGATCACCCTCGCGCAGGGCGCGATCGACCAAATGCTCACCGAGATGAACGTCAAGGGGCGCGCCATGGCGCTGGAGCTCGCCGACCGCCAGCAGGCCGATCAAGTAGTGCTTCTCAACAGACTGCGCGAACAGGCTGGTGTGCAGGAAGCAGTGATCGTTGCCGGTAACGGTCGAGTCGTGGCGACTGCAAGCGAAGACGTGGGCAAGCTGTATCCCGAAGTTCCTAGCGCACAGGCGCTGCGCCAGGCGCGCGTAAATCGCGGTTACACCGCGATCGATTCGCCTCCGGGCAAACCGCTCGCGCTGCGCGTTGTATTACCGATCAACGCGTTTGCGCTTACCGACGAGGCGCGATACCTCCAGCTGCGACAGACCCTCCCGGAGTCGTTCACGCGCAGCGCAGAAGCCGTCGAGACGGCCTACCGCGATTACCGCGAGCTGGCCCTGTCGAGGCAGGGGCTCAAGCGCATATATATCGTCACGCTCACGCTGGCCTTGTTGATGGGGTTGTTCTTCGCCATCGGCCTCGCGGTAATCCTTTCCAATAGGCTTTCCGAGCCGCTCGCGAATTTGGCACAGGCGACGCAGGCGGTGGCGAGGGGTGATTTTTCACGTAGGGCGCCGATTACCAGTCGCGACGAGCTCGGAGTGCTCACGGAGTCGTTCAATTCCATGACGAGGCAACTCGACGACGCACGCCACTTCGTCGAAACGAACCGGGTTGCGCTCGAGACCGCCAAGGCGCACCTCGAGAACATATTGGCCAACCTCTCGGCGGGTGTGCTGGTATTCGACCGCGAGTTGCGCCTTTCGATCTTTAACCACGGCGCCGCCGCTATCCTGGGCGACGAGCTGCGTGCCATGTCAGGCAAGGCGCTCGATGCGTGGCACGCCGGCCTGGATGCTTTTGCAAGCCCGGTACGAGAGGCTTTTCTGGTCCACGGCCAACGGACCTGGCAGCTGGAGCTCGAACTCCGGGGCACGGGCAAGACGCTGCTAGCACGCGGCACCGCGCTTCGTACCGCAACCGAGGGCGGGTACGTTCTGGTGTTCGACGACATCACGCAACTGATCCAGGCCCAGCGCGCGACGGCTTGGGCGGAGGTCGGGCGGCGGCTCGCACACGAAATCAAGAACCCCCTTACGCCGATTCAGCTCTCGGCCGAGCGACTGGAAATGAAGCTCGCCGGTCGGCTTCCTGCGCAGGAGGCCGAGACGCTCAGACGGGCCACTCAAACTATCGTCAACCAGGTCGCAGCGCTAAAGGCAATGGTCGATGCGTTCCGCGATTATGCAAGGCTTCCTGCCCCCTCACTCACCGGGCTGGATCTGAACGTCCTGGTCAGGGAGGTGCTGGCGCTGTACGAGAACTCGAGCGTGCCGATTGCAAAGCAACTGTCCCCCGCGCTAAGGCCGGTGCGTGCAGATTCGGCCCAAATCCGACAGGTGTTGCACAACCTGATTCAGAATGCCCAAGACGCGCTCGAGCAGGGGGGGAAGGTAAGCAAGCCGGTCATAGAGGTCCGCACGGAGATGCAGGGTGACCGAGTAAAGATCGCCGTGAGCGACAATGGACCCGGATTCCCGGAAGAGATGATGACCCGCATATTCGAGCCGTACGTCACGACCAAACCGCGCGGCACGGGACTCGGTCTGGCCGTAGTAAAGAAGATCGTCGACGAGCATCACGGCAGCATCGCGATCGAGAATCGCCCTCAGCGGGGCGCCTGCGTAAGCGTATTGCTGCCCGTGATGGACGAGCAAGGCAGCGCGAGCAAGACCGCCTGAGCCGGCACGCAATCAAGAGATGAATGCTTCATGGCGCAAATCCTGATAGTCGACGACGAAGTCGGAATTCGCGAGCTGCTGTCGGAGATTCTCGCCGACGAAGGCCATCAGGTTCTGCTCGCCGAAAGCGCCGGAGCGGCGCGCGGCCTACGGGAGCGCCAGCGGCCCGACCTGGTGCTGCTCGACATCTGGATGCCGGATACGGACGGGATCACCCTGCTCAAGGAATGGGCAGCGACCGGACAGCTCACAATGCCTGTGGTCATGATGTCCGGGCACGGAACGATTGAGACCGCTGTAGAGGCAACGCGTATCGGCGCGCTCGACTTTCTCGAAAAACCGATCGCGCTGCAGCGACTCCTGGCCACAGTGAAGCGCGCGCTGCGCAACCAGGAGGCTGCTAAGCCGCGAGAAATCTCCCTTGCTACGCTTGGTCGCTCGGCGACGCTCGCAGAGGCGAAGAAGCGACTCGGTCAGGTGGCGCAAACGGCCGCGCCGCTGATGTTACGCGGCGAGCGCGGCATGCGGGCCGAGCTCTTTGCTCGGCTGCTTGCTGCCCCGGGCGCGCCGTTCATTGCCGGCGGGCCTCTACTGACGGAACCCACCAGCGAACTGCTTACCCGCGCGGCGGGAGGTATCCTGTTCATTCCGGATTTGGCGCGGCTCGAGCGCAACGAGCAAAGAAGTCTAGATTTTCTGCTGTCGCGCGCGGATAAGCATAAGGCGCGTGTCGTATCCTTTTCGTCGGTGGATGCGAGAACTCTGGCCGAAAAGCAAGACTTCGACGCCGAGTTGGTGGCCAGGCTCGCCCAAGTCACGCTCAAGCTGCCGGCGCTGCGCGACTTCGCTGAGGATGTGCCGGATCTTGCGGCGCTTATGCTTGCGCAGCTGATCGAGGCGCGAGCTTGTCCGCCGCGCCGGCTCTCTGTCGCGGCGCTGAACGCGCTGCGCCATCATCCATGGCCCGGCAACCTCGCCGAGCTCGAAAGCGTTATCACTGACCTCGCGCACACCGTGCTCGACGAGGAAATCGAGCTGCCCGACGTGGAACGCGTATTGACCACTCGGACCGATGCGCCGGATGCGCCGCAACTGGGACTCGATCTACCCTACCGCGAGGCGCGCGAGGCCTTCGAGCGGCTGTATTTCGAGCACCTCCTCGGGCGCGAGCAAGGCAGCATGTCACGCGTGGCAGAGCGCTCCGGACTCGAACGTACGCACCTGTACCGTAAGCTCAAGGCACTCGGGTTGTCGATCGGGCGGCGCGAGGAGAGCGGGTCCTGAGCCTGATGCGCAGCCGCAAAAGGTCTACAATGGCGCGCCTTGCGCAGGGGAAAGTGCGACCTTGAAAATCATCATACTCGGCGCTGGGCAGGTCGGCGCGTCGGTTGCCGAGAGCCTTGTTTCCGAGCAAAACGACATTACGGTCGTCGACGTCGACCCGACGCGATTGCGCGCGCTGCAGGACAGGTTTGATTTGCGCACGCTGGTAGGAAGCGCCTCGCATCCCTCCGTCCTGGCGGAAGCAGGCGCTGCAGACGCCGACCTCTTGATTGCCGTTACGCAGTCTGACGAGACGAATCTCGTTGCCTGCAAGGTTGCCGCGCGCATGTTCAATGTTCCGCGGCGAGTGGCACGCATCCGAGCGACCGATTTTCTGAATGACGAGAAAGTGCTGGGCCCGGAGGGTTTCGACGTCGACCTGTCGATTTGCCCCGAGCAGGTGCTTACCGACTACATTGTCAAGCTGGTCGAGTTTCCCGAGGCGCTGCAGGTGCTGGATTTCGCCGATGGCCGCGTGAGCCTCGTCGCGGTGCGCTCGTACATGGGTGGCCCGCTGGTCGGGCGTCAACTGAAGGACCTGCGGCAACATATTCCCGGTGTCGATACGCGTGTGGTCGCCATCTTCCGCCGCGACCGCGCCATCGTTCCAGATGGCGATACGGTGATCGAGGTCGGCGACGAAGTGTTCTGCCTCGCGCCGGAGAAACATATTCGCCGGGTTATGCGTGAGCTGCGCCGCATGGACCGTCCGGTCAAACGCGTGATGGTCGCGGGCGGCGGTAACATCGGGTTGCGCCTCGCACGAGCGCTCGAGAACGACTATTCGGTGCGCGTCGTCGAGCACAACAAGCGCCGCTGCGAGATGCTCGCTGCCAAGGTCAACCGTGCATTGGTGCTCAACGGTGATGCCACCGATGAAGAGCTGCTCGAGCAGGAAAATATCGCCGAGATGGATCTGTTCGTGGCCGTTACCAACGACGACGAACACAACATAATGAGCGCGCTGCTGGCCAAGCGCATGGGTGCGCGGCGCGTTGTAGCGCTGATCAATCGTCGTTCGTATGTGGATCTCCTTCAGAGCGGCGAGATCGACATCGCGATATCGCCGGCCCAGGCGACTATCGGCAAGTTGCTGGCACACGTGCGTCGCGGCGACGTGGTCTCGGTCCACAGCCTGCGGCGAGGCGCAGCCGAGGCGCTCGAGGCCGTGGTGCACGGCGATCGCGAATCCTGCCGCGTCACGGGTCGGCGGATTGACGAAATCGATCTTCCCGCGGGCACGACCATCGGTGCGCTGGTGCGCGGAGACGAGGTGATCATGGCGCACCACGACTCCGTCATCCAGGCCGAAGACCACGTGATCGTTTTCGTGGCTGACAAGAAGACGCTGCCGCGAGTGGAGAAGTTGTTTCAGGTCGGCGTCCGGTTTCTCTAACGCCGGGCGCGCGCGGCAATGGGAAGGTTCAACGCTGTCCTGAACCTGCTTTCGGTTGTGGTGATCATCTTTGCCGCCACCATGCTCGTGCCGCTCGGCTTGTCGCTGCATCTTGCGGACGGGGCGGAGCAGGCCTACGACAGCGCGATTCTGGCTACGGCGCTGGCCGGTGGACTGAGCTGGGTCGCGACACGCGGCCGGCAGCGCGAGCTACAGGCGCGTGACGGCTTTCTGCTGGTTACGCTCGCCTGGACGGTGCTGCCCGCATTCGGCGCGCTGCCGTTGTTGTCCTACCTGCCGAAGCTCTCCTTTACCGAAGCATATTTCGAAGCCATGTCGGGCCTGACGACTACGGGCGCGACGGTGCTTAGCGGGCTCGACCGCTTGCCGCCATCGATTAACTTCTGGCGTTGCGAGCTGCAATGGCTCGGCGGCATGGGGATCCTGGTGCTAGTGGTCGCGATCCTGCCCCTTCTAGGGGTAGGCGGTCGGCAGATCCTGAAGGCCGAGACGCCGGGGCCAATGAAGGATACCAAGCTCACGCCGCGCATTACCGAAACCGCAAAGGGGCTGTGGGGCGTGTACGGCCTGCTCACGATCGCGTGCGCACTCGCGATGCGCTGGGCAGGGATGAGCTGGCTGGATGCGGTGATGCACGCTTTTACCACCATGAGTACGGGCGGCTTTTCGCCCTACGATGCCAGTTTTGCGCACTGGAACTCTCCGGCGATCGAGGCCGTGACAATCGTCTTTATGCTAATCGCCGGCATCAATTTCGCGACCCACTTCCAGGTGCTTCGAAAGCGCAGCCTGAAGCCCTACCGCGAGGATCCGGAAATCGGCGTGTTCTTCGCGGTGATCGCCGTCAGCATAGTCGGCATCACCCTGTTTCTGATGGCGAAGGGTGTTTACCGGGATTTCTGGGTGGCGCTGCGCTATACGGCGTTCAATCTGGTGTCGGTTGCCACCTCGACCGGCTACGCCAACACCGACTTCGGGGTTTGGCCGCTGTTCGCGCCACTGTGGATGCTGTTTCTGGTCTCCTTCGTCAGCTGCTCGGGATCCACCGGCGGCGGCATCAAGCTGGTACGCGCGATGCTGATGTTCAAGCAGGCGTTCCGCGAGCTTGCCCGCATTGTTCATCCGCGCGCCTACATTCCGGTCAAGCTAGGCGGACATCCGATCGAAAACAACATTATTTTTGCCGTGCTCGCGTTCATGCTCGTCTACGGCGGCACGATAAGCGTGATGACAATGCTGCTTGCGGCGACCGGCCTCGATTTCGTCACCGCCTTTTCCGCCGTGGTGGCTTGCATCAACAACCTCGGCCCGGGCCTCGGGCAGGTCGGCCCGGCATCGAACTTCGCGCTGCTGGACGACTTCCAGACTTGGTTGTGTTCGGCCGCCATGCTGCTTGGGCGGCTCGAGCTGCTGACCGTGCTGGTGCTGCTGACGCCCGCGTTCTGGCGCAAGTGACGCGCACGCCTGTGCACATCGTGACGGGCGCGCCGAGTGCAACACGCGCCCTGGTCGAGCGACTGCTGGCCGCGCGCCCCGGCTGGGCGAAACTAGCTCCGGTCGGATGCCCGTGTTGTACCGGTCGCGTGGAGACCCAGATTGCGCTCGCACGCCTGCTGCGCGACCCTAGACCGGAACGCGTGCTGCTCGAACTGGCGGATGAACAGCACCTTGCGGCGCTGCAGCGAGCGCTGGGCGAGTGGCCGCTCGCCCGCTATGTCGAATCCGCGAGCGTAATTCGCTTACCGCGCGACAGCGAGATCGTGCCCGAGGCGCTAGGCGCGTAGCGCTGCCACTACCAACGCCAGCCAGCCGAGGATAAACGCCACGCCGCCGAGCGGCGTTACGGCACCGAGCCACTTTGAACCGGTGAGCGCTAGTAAGTAGAGGCTGCCGCAGAATAGGACGATTCCTGCCGTCAGCAGCCACCCGGCCGCGCGCAGCCAGCCGGCCTCTGGAGACAGTTGCAAGGCGAGGCCGACAGCGAGCACTCCGAGCGCGTGCCAGAAGTGGTATTGCACCGCCGTGTGGTAGACCTCGAGCATGTCGGCGGGTAGCCGTGCCTTCAGCGCGTGCGCCCCGAACGCTCCCAATACCACCGCCAGCGCCGCCATAGCGGCACCGACCACGACGAACAGCTTGGCACTGCCGCTCATGCGCTGGGGTCGCGGAGTTAGCTGCTCTTCTTTTTCGTGCGCTGCGGACGCTTCTTGCCGTAACTGCCCTTGTATACCTTGCCGCGCCGCGTGCGCTTGTCGCCCTTGCCCATGGTTTGCTCCGCGATAATGAATATTGCGCTACCGGATTATAGCTAGGCAGCCGCGTCGGCGGCAGCCGGCCTTTCGGGTTCGTAGGCCAGATACGGCGCGAGCCAGCGCTCGGCTTCCTCGATATGCATGCCCTTGCGTTTCGCGTAGTCCTCGAGCTGGTCGCGTCCGATCTTACCTACCGCGAAGTAGCTCGATTCGACGTGCGACAGGTAAAAGCCCGATACCGACGCGGCGGGGAGCATCGCGCACGACTCGGTGAGAACCATGTCCGCGTTGCGCTCGGCGTCCAGCAGGTCGAACAGGAACCGCTTCTCGGTATGATCTGGGCAGGCGGGATAGCCCGGCGCCGGCCGGATGCCGCGATACTTCTCGCCGACAAGCTCGTCGGTGGCGAGCTTTTCGTCGACGGCGTAGCCCCAGAATTCGCGCCGGACGCGTTCGTGCAGGCGCTCAGCGAGGGCCTCGGCCAGGCGGTCGGCGAGCGACTTGAGCATGATCGCCCCGTAATCATCGTGGCGCGCCTCGAACTCGGCAATCCGGACTTCGATGCCGCCGCCCGCCGTCACGGCGAACGCGCCGACGTAATCGGGTACTCCGGAGTCTTTCGGCGCCACGAAATCGGCCAAACACAGATTCGGCCGCCCCGTCGGCTTGTGATTCTGCTGCCGCAGGTTATGCCATGTCATCAGCACGTCGCGCCGCTGCTCGTCGGCGTAAAGCTCGATGTCGTCGTCGCCCACTCGCGCGGCAGGAAACAGGCAGAAGACCGCGTTGGCGGTGATCCACTTTTCCGCGATCAGGCGCTTGAGCTCTATCCGGGCGTCCGCGAATAGTTTGCGCGCCGCCTCTCCGACCACCGGATCCTGAAGGATCTTCGGGTACGAGCCCGACAGCTCCCAGGTCTGGAAGATCGGCGTCCAGTCGATATATGGCACCAATTCGTCGAGCGGGTACTCTCGCAGCACGGTGACGCCTAGCTTGCGCGGAACCGGCGGACGGTGGCCCGCCCAGTCGGTCTTCAGCCCGAGCCTGCGCGCCTCGGCGATCGGGTGCAGGGGGCCAGGCCCTTTCTTTTCCCGGTGCTGCGTGCGGATTCGCTCGTAATCGGCGCGGACTTCGGCCAGGAAGCCCTCGCGCTGCTCGGCCGACAGCAGGCTGCTGACCACCGTGACGCTGCGCGAGGCGTCCGGAACGTACACCACCGGCCCCGGGTAGTTCGGCGCGATCTTTACCGCGGTGTGCGCCCGGGAGGTTGTTGCGCCGCCGATCAGCAGGGGCACGCTGAAGCCCTCGCGCTGCATCTCGCGCGCCACGTGCGCCATTTCCTCGAGCGACGGAGTGATCAGCCCAGACAGACCGATCGCGTCGGCTTTCTCCTGACGCGCGGTCTCGAGGATCTTCTGCGCCGGCACCATCACACCGAGGTTGACCACATCGTAGTTATTACATTGAAGCACCACCGCCACGATGTTCTTGCCTATGTCATGTACGTCGCCCTTGACCGTCGCGATCACGACCTTGCCCTTGGCACGCCCCGCCTCGCCGCTTTTTTCCTTCTCCGCCTCGATGAACGGAATCAGGTGTGCTACGGCCAGTTTCATGACACGCGCCGATTTCACGACTTGCGGCAGGAACATCTTGCCGGCGCCGAACAGGTCGCCCACGACGTTCATGCCGTCCATCAGGGGGCCCTCGATCACCTCGATCGAGTGCGCGAATTTCAGGCGTGCTTCTTCCGTGTCGTCGACCACGTGCGTGGCAATGCCGGCTACCAGTGCGTGCGCGAGCCGCTGCTCGACGCTGCCGCTGCGCCAGGCTTCGTCTTTGAGGTTCTCCTTGGCTCCCGTCTTGACAGAATTGGCGAACTCGATCATGCGCTCGGTCGCGTCCTCGCGCCGGTCGAAGATCACGTCCTCGGCGTGTTCGAGGAGCTGCGGCTCAATCTCCTCGTAAATGCCAAGTTGTCCGGCGTTCACGATGCCCATCGACATCCCGGCGCGCACCGCGTGGTACAGGAACGAGGTGTGCATCGCTTCGCGCACTGCGTCGTTGCCGCGGAACGAGAATGACAGGTTCGAAACGCCGCCCGAGACCTTTGCAAAGGGCAGGTTCTCGCGGATCCAGCCCACCGCGTCCAGGAAATCGATGCCGTAGCGGGCGTGCTCTTCGAGTCCGGTCGCAATAGCGAAGATGTTCGGATCGAAAACGATGTCTTCCGGCGGGAAGTCGGCTTCGCGCGTAAGCAGGTCGTAGCAGCGCTGGCAAATGGCCTTGCGCTTCTCGAGCGTGTCGGCCTGGCCCTTCTCGTCGAAGGCCATTACGATCGCGGCGGCGCCGTACTTCCGTACCAGGCGCGCCTGGCGCAGGAATTCCGCCTCGCCTTCCTTCAGGCTGATGGAATTGACCACCGCTTTGCCCTGCACGCACTTCAATCCGGCTTCGATCACGCTCCACTTCGAGGAATCGATCATTACCGGTACGCGTGCGATATCGGGCTCGGAAGCGATCAGGCTGAGAAAGGTCGTCATCGCCTTCTCGGAGTCGAGCATCGCCTCATCCATGTTGACGTCGATCATCTGCGCGCCGTTCTCGACTTGCTGGCGCGCCACGGAGAGCGCCGCCGCGTAGTCTCCCGCCAGAACCAGGCGGGCGAATGCCTTTGAGCCGGTAACGTTGGTGCGCTCGCCGACGTTCACGAACAGCGAGTCGTCGCCGACGTTGAGCGGTTCGAGGCCGGCCAGGCGCAGCTTCGTCGGCAGTGCCGGGATGACTCGCGGCGCGACGCCACGCACCGCGTCCGCAATTGCCTTGATGTGTTCCGGCGTGGTGCCGCAGCAGCCACCCGCAATGTTCAGCCAGCCGCTTCTCGCCCACTCTCCCATCTGGCGCGCCATCGACTCGGGCGTGTCGTCGTACTCGCCGAACGCGTTTGGCAAGCCGGCGTTCGGATGGCAGGAAACGTAGGCTTCGGCGATGCCGGCAAGTTCCTCGACATAGGGCCGCAGCTCCTTTGCGCCGAGCGCGCAATTCAGCCCCACGGCGAGAGGTCGCAGATGGCGCACCGAGTTGTAGAACGCCTCGGTGGTCTGGCCGGAGAGCGTGCGCCCGGAAGCGTCGGTGATGGTGCCTGAGACGATGACCGGGAGGCGCGTGGCGCGCCGTTCGAAACAGGTCTCGATTGCGAACAACGCCGCCTTCGCATTAAGCGTGTCGAAAACCGTTTCATCCAGGACCAAATCGACGCCACCATCCATCAGCGCTTCGAGCGCCTCGGTGTAGGCTGCCACCAGCTGGTCGAAGGAGATGTTGCGAAAGCCCGGGTCGTTTACGTCGGGCGAGAGCGAGGCGGTCTTGCTGGTCGGTCCCAGCACGCCGGCAACAAAGCGCGGACGCGAGGGATTTTTCTCCTCCCACTCGGCAGCCGCGCTGCGCGCCAGGCTCGCGGCGGCGAAGTTGATCTCGCGCACCAGGGATTCCATGCCGTAGTCGGCCATCGACGCCGACGTGGAATTGAAGGTGTTCGTCTCGATGATGTCGGCACCCGCCGCGAGGTAGTCGCAATGGATGCGCCGGATCAGATCCGGTTGCGTCAGGCTCAACAAATCATTGTTGCCACGGACCTCGCTTGGCCAATCGCGGAAACGTTCGCCGCGGTATTGCGCCTCGGACAGTTTCTCGCGCTGGATCATCGTCCCCATCGCGCCGTCGAGCAGCAGGATGCGTTCGGCAAGCAGGGACTCGAGTTTTGCGGCGTGGGAGGGTTGGTTCATATTCGGTCCGGGAAAACAAAAAAGCCCGTTCAGCTTTCGCAGGAAACGGGCCTTCGGCGTCGGGGCGGCACGCTTCTCTTTAGCGGCATTTCTTTGTCGTCGCCCTTCGGCGATTCGGCGCCCGCAAGCTGATCATCAAATCGGCGCTAAGTGGTAGTCTGCCTGCCGAACCCCTGATCTGTCAACCACTTGCGAGTGCGGGCGTATAATCTCCCTCCCGCGAACGAGCACCGACCATGCAGCACCTCGAACCTAAGCAAGCCTACGAGTTCCTGCATCGGAATTCCGATGCGCTGTTCATCGATTGCCGCAGCGAAATGGAATACCTGTTCGTCGGCCACCCGGTCGGGTCCATGCACGTTGCCTGGAACGACGGCCCGGACTGGGAGGTCAATCCGCATTTCGTCGGTCAGGTGAAGAAGCTCGCCGGCACCAACCACACGATGCGGCCGATCGTGCTCATTTGCCGCAGCGGAAACCGCTCCCAGGAGGCCGGTGGGGCGCTCGAACGCGCCGGCTTCACCAAGATCTACAACGTCGTGCACGGATTCGAGGGCGAGCTCAACGATCGCCACCAGCGCAACGTGACCGCGGGCTGGCGCTTCGAGGGTCTGCCATGGGAGCAATGCTGACCCCGTGACGACGATCGAACCCGAATTCAAGTCGATCGAAGGCAAATTCGCCTGCGAGGTCCACTGGGGCGACTGCGATCCCGCAGGTATCATCTTCTATCCAACCTATTTCCGCTGGTTCGACGCCGCCACCTGGAATTTCTTCGCGCGGGCAGGATACGACGTGAAGCGCATGCGCGCGGAAGACTTGGCAATGCCGCTGGTTGCGGCGAATTGCGAGTTCCGTGCTTCGCCGGTGCACGGCGACCGTTGCGAAGTGCTATCGCGAGTGCTGCGCTGGGGAGGCAAGTCGTTCGCGCTGTCGCATCGCGTGATGCGCGACGACGGCACTCTGCTCGCCGAGGGGTCCGAGACCCGCGTCTGGACGCGCCGCGTTGGCGGTCCGGGAGGCCCGATGAAAGGCCAACCGATCGGCGAGGAGCTGAAGATGCTGTTTCGCGCTCGCCCCTAAGGATCGACCGTGAGCGACCGCAAACCGCTCGATTCTGAGTCGGCGCAGGTGGCGATTCAGAGCGCTTGCGTCGAGGCGCTGGTCGGTGCGAATCTGCTCGCAATCGCAGTGGTGCGAAACGACAAATTGCTGCATGCGAGTCCCGCGTTTGAGCGTATGTTCAGGCTGGAGCGGGACGCGACGCCGGCATCTTTTTACACGCTGATCGACGAGCGCGACCGAGTTCTGGTCGCGCAGGCGCTTGCCGCCCCCGGCGACGTCGCGATCGGGCTGCGGGCATTGCGCGGCGACGGCAGCCGGTTCGACGTCGAGCTGTCGGCCACGCGCGCAACGTTGCCGGACGGGCCCGCAACCGTGGTCGCTCTGTTCGACATTACCGGACACGGCCAGAGGCGCCCCGCGCCGCTGCCCACGACCGGCACGCTGCCCGCTCGTGTCCAATGGGGCCCACGCTACGAGGTCGGAATCGAGGTGATCGACGGGCAGCATCGGCACCTGCTTGGGCTCATCAACCGCCTGCAGGACGCGTTGAGCGCCGGCGGCGAAATTGAGCAGCTGGTTGAATCGCTCAGGGAACTGGTGCGCTATACCGAGCATCACTTCGCCACCGAGGAGCGATTGATGGATGAAGTGGGCGCTAGCGCGGAGCGCCACCGTGGCGAGCATCAACACCTGCTCGAAGGGCTCATGCGTTTCACTGCAAAGCTGGACACCGCCAGTGTTAGTGAGAGCTCACACTTCTTGCAGGATTGGCTTTTCCGGCACATCGACGAGGTGGACCGTCCATTTGGGGCGCTTTTGCGCAGCCGAGGCCAACACTAGAGCGCAACGAGTACGAATGCCGCGCGCTTGACGACGTATATTGAATGAACGATCATTCAATCAAATTCTCAAGGGAACTTGCATGCGAGTCGACGGAAAGACAGCGGTGATTACCGGGGCAGCGTCCGGCATCGGCCGAGCGACGGCGCAAGCGCTCGCCGCCGCCGGCGCATACGTGCTGTTGGGCGATATCGCCGAGGACAAGGGAATCGAGGCTGCCGAAGCGATCCGCGCAAGCGGCGCTGGCGCCGACTTCGTTCGCTTGGACGTCACCGACCTCGCCTCGATCGAGGCCTTCCGCGCCTCGACCGCCGCGCACGGCAGGCAGGTCGATATCGTGGTCAATGTCGCCGGCTGGGGCAAGATCGAGCCGTTCGTGAAGAACTCGCCCGATTTCTGGCGCAAGGTGATCGATCTGAACCTGCTCGGGCCGATCGCCGTGACGCGCGCCTTCCTTGATCTCATGATCGAGCGCAAGGCCGGAAAGGTGGTGAC
>DAHVFK010000130.1 GCA_027317055.1 Betaproteobacteria bacterium
GGCCACGTATTTGTTGCTGGCGCTCGCCCTGGCCAGCACTTTGGTGATGGCCGCCGTTAAGGTCGTTTTGCCATGGTCGATGTGACCGATGGTACCCACGTTCACGTGGGGTTTTGTTCGCTCAAACTTCTTTTTTGCCATGAGTAAACCTCATCCTCTATAGTGCTCAGTGCATATGTGCGTCAGGGTTGCACCTTTGCGATAGCACCTTGTTGATTTCTTAGCCAGACAACCCCTGTTGGTTGTCTTTGCAATTTCAAAAGATTAGACTGTCCTTGCATCTTCACTACGCCCGGTAGGCCTCTTCCCTGACCTCGGCTCCGAGTTTATGGTATGGATGCTACATCGTTACCGTGTCGCTTTCGCGACAATGGTTTCGGCGATGTTTTTCGGCACAGGATCGTAATGCGAAAATTCCATGGAGTAATTCGCGCGACCGCTAGTCATTGAACGTAGCTCGTTCACATAGCCGAACATTTCGGCGAGGGGAACATGACCACGCACCACCACCATCGTTCCACGATTGTCCATGCCCATAATGGTGCCGCGTCGGCGATTGAGGTCGCCGATAACGTCACCGTAGAATTCCTCTGAGGTTGTTACCTCCACCAGCATCACAGGCTCGAGTATAATGGGAGCCGCTTTGCGAACTGCCTCTTTGATCGCCAGCGAGCCGGCGGTCTTGAAGGCCATTTCGTTCGAGTCTACGTCGTGGTATGAGCCATCATAGAGGGTGGCAACCACATCGATCATCGGATACCCGGCGATGATGCCGTTTTCCAATGTTTCACGGATGCCATTCTCAGCAGGTTTGATATATTCTTTAGGAACGGTGCCGCCTACAATGGCGTTGACAAATTCAAAGCCCTTGCCGCGTTCGTTCGGTTTGACGCGAATCCACACGTCTCCATACTGTCCATGTCCACCTGTTTGCCGCACGTGCTTGCCCTGTGCCTGCGCCTCGCGTGTGATGGTTTCGCGATAGGCGACCTGCGGGCGTCCCACATTGGCCTCTACCTTAAATTCACGGAACATGCGATCAACGATGACTTCCAGGTGCAATTCGCCCATACCGGCAATGATGGTCTGTCCGCTATCGAGGTCTGTGTGCATTTGAAAGGTGGGGTCTTCTTCCGCCAGTTTATTTAGCGCAATCGACATTTTATCCTGGTCAGCGCGCGTCTTCGGCTCAATGGCAATCTCGATAACCGGCTGCGGGAAGGTGATCGCTTCGAGGATGATGGGATGGGCCGAGTCGCTGAGCGTATCGCCTGTGAAGGTATTGCGCAGACCCACGGCGGCGCAGATGTCGCCTGCGCGGATCTCTTCGATATCTTCGCGGTGGTTGGCGTGCATACGCAGCAGACGCCCAACACGTTCGGACTTGCCCTTCGTGCTGTTCTCGACGCTCGCGCCCTTGTTCAGGGTGCCGGAATAGACGCGCATATACGAGAGGCGTCCCACAAACGGGTCGGATACGATCTTAAAGACCAATGCGCTGAAAGGTGAGTTATCGCTCACTTCGCGTGTCAGAGTTTCGCCGCTATCGGGGTCGAGGCCAGTTGGTTGGGGGATATCGAGTGGAGAGGGGAGGTACGCAATGACTGCATCAAGCATGGCCTGCACGCCCTTGTTCTTGAGCGCGGAGCCGCAGAGCACCGGCACGAGCGTACCGGCGATGGTGGAATTGCGCAGTGCCGCGATAATCTCCTCGTTGCTGATCTCCTCACCCTCGAGATACTTGAGGGTAAGCTCTTCGTCCGTTTCGGCTACGCGCTCGATCAACTGGTCGCGGTACCGCGAGAAATCGACTTCCATGCTGGTAGGAACTTCAGTATGATCAGATTTGGTTCCCAGGTCATCGGTGAAGATCACAGCTTCCTGCTCGATAAGATCGATAAAGCCTTTATAATTGCTTTCCTGTCCCACCGGAAGCTGAATTGGTACGGGAGTTGCGCCCAGACGCTCGCGGATCATCTCAACTGTCCGCCAGAAGTCTGCGCCGGTGCGGTCCATCTTATTCACAAAACAGATACGAGGGACGTTATACTTATTCGCTTGACGCCAGACCGTCTCAGATTGAGGCTCGACGCCGGCAACCGCGTCGAAGACGACGACGCCGCCATCCAAAACACGCAAAGAGCGCTCGACCTCTGCCGTGAAATCGACGTGGCCGGGCGTGTCAATGATATTGATACGGTTATCCTGCCAGAAGCAGGTGGTGGCGGCTGATGTAATGGTAATGCCGCGCTCTTGCTCCTGTGGCATCCAGTCCATGGTAGCGGCTCCCTCGTGAACTTCACCCATGCGGTGAATTTTGCGAGTGTAGAAGAGCACGCGCTCGGTGGTGGTGGTTTTACCAGCATCAATGTGAGCGATAATACCTATATTTCGTGTTTTTTCCAGTGGAAATTCTCTAGACATGTCCCTTAGTTACCAACGATAATGAGCGAAGGCTTTGTTCGACTCCGCCATTTTATGGGTTTCCTCTCGTTTTTTAATGGTCGCGCCCTGACCTGCAGCGGCGTCCATCAGTTCGCTTGCCAGTTTCTCAGACATCGATCTGCCTGTGCGGGTGCGGGCTGAGCGAATGAGCCAGCGCATCGCCAGGGTATTCCCACGTTCGCGGCGGATATCCACCGGGACCTGGTAGGTTGAACCACCCACGCGGCGCGGTTTTACCTCGAGCGTAGGGGTGGCATTCTTCAGCGCCTGCTCAAACACGTCCAGGGGAGCGCGTTTCTGCCGGGCCTCGATGGCATCAAACGCATCGTAGATGATGCGTTCGGCCAGGCTGCGTTTGCCATCCATCATCAACTTCCCAATGAAGCGCGCAACATTGCGGCTCTTAAACCTGGCGTCCGGCACTTCCGGTCGTCGCACCGCTCTTTTTCGTCTTGGCATCTCATGCCTCCTCATCAACTGACTGATTGTATCGTCTTCGTCTCTCGTAAACACCACAAAAGGCGTCGATATGATAACGGACAACCGCCCGCTATCATCTTCAGACGCCTCATCGCGAGCGCCTATCCTGTTGAGGAGGACACTCGACTCTTTCTTTTGTAGGGATGCCTGGGGCGGACGCGGTACGTCGCGTCGTCACACAAGTGGTGTCCACCGGGCGGACGCGATAAATCACGTCCCTACAAAAGGCATTTTCGATGTAGCGACCTGCCTGAAAAGCTCAGGTGGTATCGAAAAATTCAGTTTATCGTTTTTTGGCCGGGGCGGCCTGACCCGGTTTGGGTCGTTTAGCCCCGTAGAGTGAGCGACCCCGGCGGCGTTTGCTGACGCCATCGCTGTCGAGGGTGCCGCGCACGATGTGGTAACGCACGCTCGGCAGGTCTTTCACACGACCACCGCGAATGAGTACCACGGAGTGCTCTTGCAAGTTATGTCCCTCACCGGGAATATATGCCGTGACTTCCATGCGGTTGCTCAGGCGAACGCGAGCGATTTTACGCATGGCAGAGTTCGGCTTCTTGGGCGTCATGGTACGGACTTGCGTGCAAACGCCACGTTTCTGGGGCGATCCACGCAACTCGAAGGTCTTGTTCTTCAGCGCATTAAACGAATAGCGCAGCGCCGGGGCCTTGACCTTTTCTTTCTTACGCGAACGGCCCTTGCGGATCAATTGATTGATCGTTGGCAATGAATAGTTCTCCCTATTTAATTATTCCGGCAATTTCGAGGGATCCCAGGGCGGGGGCAGAGCCGCCGCCCCTACCCTGTCCGATCAGGCCACTTTCGACGACCCTTCACCTACCGGGCGCGATTTCTCGCGCCCCATACAGTATGTATCTGCGGGATACTATGGTATCACTCATTGTCCAGACTGTCAAGTACCAGACCAGGAGTACCAATACCATTGCTACCGCTTCCCGCACCTACACCGGCCACAACTTGCGGTTGCGCGCTGGCGATGCGAGCGGCGGCGGCTTGTTGGCGAGCCAGCAACTCCCGGCGGCGCTGCACGAAGCCAGAGCCAGCGGGGATGAGCTTGCCGATAATGACGTTCTCTTTCAGGCCAACCAGGTGGTCGGTTTGCGCCTCGATGGCGGCTTCCGTCAGCACGCGGGTGGTTTCCTGGAACGAGGCCGCAGCCAGGAAGCTGTCGGTGTTGAGCGAGGCTTTGGTGACGCCGAGCAGCACGGTTGAGGCCGTGGCTGGTTCGCCGCCTTCTGCCAGGGCGCGCGCGTTGGTATCGGCGTATACAAAACGGTCCACGAGGTCATTTGGCAACATCTCTGTATCGCCCGGCTCATCCACCTTCACGCGGCGCAGCATTTGCCGGATAATCACTTCGATGTGTTTGTCATTGATGTACACACCGGTATTGCGGTAGACCCGCTGCACTTCTTTGACGACGTACATCTGGACGGCTTCGCGTCCCTGGATACGCAGGACATCCTGCGGGTCGCGCTGGCCGGCGGTCAGAGCGGTGCCGGCCTGAATCTTCTGGCCGGGCGTCACAACGATGTTGCGCGACGCAGCCATCTGGTAAGAACGCTCTTCGCGCTCCTCGAAGCGAATGCTCAGGAGTCCATCGGGATTGATGAGTACTTCGCCCTCGGTGCGCGCTTCTACAGGTTGGGCTTCGCTGCCATTCTCAGCAGGCATTAAGGCAATGACCTGTTCCTTCAGCACATGCTCGGAGTCGTTGACGAGGACCTGACTACCGGCAGGCAAATGATACTCGTCGAAGAAGACGTTGGTTGAAACGACGCGCACGGTGCGCACGCCGGTCGCCTCGTCTTTCACGATTTCGACGACACCGTCGATCTCGCTGATCTCGGCCTTATCTTTAGGCACGCGCGCCTCGAACAGTTCTTCTACACGCGGCAGACCCTGAGTGATGTCACCCTGCGCTCCCGCGATACCGCCGGTGTGGAAGGTACGCATGGTAAGTTGCGTGCCAGGCTCACCGATGGATTGGGCAGCGATGATGCCGACCGCGGCTCCTGGTTGCACCAGCGCGTTAGCGGCGAGGTCGCGCCCGTAACACTTGCGGCAGATGCCGCGATGGGCGAGACAGCCCAGCACAGAGCGCACGCGCACGACTTTGACGCCGGCGTTGACGATTTCATCGACCATTTCGTCGGTGAGGTCGTCGCCGGGTTGTATCCAATCGAAGCCCGGAATGGGATCGAGCAGCACGCGGCCCTTCAGACGGTCGCGGATATCGGTCAGCATCATTTCTTTGCTGTCCTGCTCGGTGATGAGCATACCCTCGGTGGTGCCGCAGTCTTCCTCGATCACGATTACGTCCTGCGCAACGTCGATCAGGCGGCGGGTCAGGTAGCCTGATTCTGCGGTACGCAGGGCGGTGTCGGCCAGACCTTTACGCGCGCCGTGACTGGAGATGAAGTACTCCAACACGGTCAGACCTTCGCGGAAGTTGCCGCGTATCGGCACGTCGATGATGCGCCCCGATGGGCTTGCCATGAGGCCGCGCATACCGGAAAGCTGGCGGATCTGCTGGAATTTGGCTTTGGTCGCGCCCGACCTGGCGATGGTGAAGATCGAGCCATACGGGTCAAGGGTGGCTTCCACCATCTTCGTGACGTTTTCCGTAGCTACGTTCCAGGCATCGACGGTTTGCTGATATTTCTCGTTATCGGTGATGAGACCGTCGCGGAATTGCTCTTCCAGTTCGGCAATCACGGCGTCGGCTTTGTCAAGCTCGCCCTGCTTGCCTTCCGGTACTTTCACATCGCTGATGGCGATAGTGGTACCGGCTTTGGTGGCGTAGAAGAAGCCTAACCGCTTGATCTCGTCGGCCAGTTCGGCGGTTTTGGCACGGCCATATTCCTTGAAGCATTCACCGATGACCTGCTTGAGATTTTCTTTCTTCATGGCGTAGTTCTTGAAACGCAGGCGTTCCGGCAGAGCTTCGTTGAAGATGATGCGGCCAACGGTAGTTTGGACCAGTTTGCCTCCGGCCTGCATGGTCGCTTTATCGGGCGGCGGGGTATCGTAGACATCCACTTCGCCGATACGCACGTAGATGGGCGCTTGCAGTTCTACGAAACCCTGGTTGAAGGCCAGCATTGCCTCGGCAGTGTCGGTGAACTTGCGGCCCTCGCCCTTCTGGTTGGGGCGGTCCTGCGTGAGGTAGAAGCAGCCCAGCACCATGTCCTGCGACGCGCCGATGGAAGGCTCGCCCGTTGCCGGGGAGAGCAGGTTGCGCGTTGAGAGCATGAAGCGACGCGCCTCGTCCTGGGCCTTGTCCGAGAGCGGGACGTGTACGGCCATCTGGTCGCCGTCGAAGTCGGCATTGAAGGCGGAACAGACCAGTGGGTGCAGTTGAATGGCGCTGCCTTCGACGAGCACAGCTTCGAAGGCTTGAATGCCCAGGCGGTGCAGGGTGGGGGCGCGGTTCAACAGGACGGGATGGTCTTTGATGACCTCTTCGAGTACGTCCCACACTTCCGGCTTGACACGTTCGACGAAGCGTTTGGCGCTCTTGATGTTGTGCGCGAAGTTCTGTTCGACCAGTTTGCGCATGACGAACGGCTTGAAGAGTTCCAGGGCCATCTTTTTGGGAAGGCCGCACTGGTGCAGCTTCAATTCGGGGCCGACCACGATGACGGAGCGGCCAGAGTAGTCTACGCGCTTGCCGAGCAGGTTCTGGCGGAAACGGCCGCCCTTGCCTTTGATCGTGTCCGCGAGCGACTTCAGCGGGCGCTTGTTGGCCCCGGTCATCGCCTTGCCACGGCGACCGTTGTCGAGCAGCGAATCGACCGCCTCCTGCAGCATGCGCTTCTCGTTGCGCACGATGATTTCAGGCGCTTTCAATTCCAGGAGTCTTTTCAACCTGTTATTTCTATTGATCACGCGCCGATAGAGGTCGTTCAGGTCCGAGGTCGCGAAGCGCCCGCCGTCCAGCGGCACCAGCGGCCGCAGCTCCGGCGGCAGCACCGGCAGCACTTCCATCACCATCCAGTCGGGCTTGATGTTGGCGTTCTTGAAGCCCTCGAGCACCTTGAGCCGCTTGGCGAGCTTCTTGATCTTGGCTTCCGAGCTGGTCGCCTCGAGGTCCTTGCGCAGGTTCTCGATGTCGCGGTTGATGTCGATCGAGCGCAGCAGCGCGCGGATCCCTTCCGCGCCCATGGCGGCGGAAAAGTCGTTGGCGAATTCCTCGACCTTGGACAGATAGTCGTCTTCGGTCAGCAGCTGGCAGCGCTTGAGCGGCGTCAGCCCCGGGTCGGTCACGACATAGGCCTCGAAATACAGCACGCGCTCGATATCGCGCAGCGTCATGTCCAGCACCAGGCCGAGGCGCGAGGGCAGCGACTTGAGGATCCAGATGTGTGCGGTCGGGCTGGCAAGCTCGATGTGGCCCATGCGCTCGCGCCGGACCTTGGCGAGCGTTACCTCGACGCCGCACTTCTCGCAGATCACGCCGCGGTGCTTGAGGCGCTTATACTTGCCGCACAGGCACTCGTAATCCTTGATCGGCCCGAAGATCTTGGCGCAGAACAGGCCGTCGCGTTCCGGCTTGAAGGTCCGGTAGTTGATCGTCTCCGGCTTCTTCACTTCGCCGTAGGACCAGGAACGGATCTTCTCGGGCGAAGCAAGTCCGATCTTGATCGCGTCGAAATCCTCGTCCTGCTGGACCTGCTTGAAGAGCTCCAGTAGCGCTTTCATCAGTACCTCTCCAGGTCGATATCAATGCCGAGCGAGCGGATTTCCTTCACCAGCACGTTGAAGGACTCCGGCATGCCGGCGTCGATCTTGTGGTCGCCCTTGACGATGTTCTCGTACACTTTGGTGCGGCCGTTTATGTCGTCGGACTTGACCGTCAGCATCTCCTGCAGCGTGTAGGCGGCGCCGTAGGCCTCCAGCGCCCAGACCTCCATCTCCCCGAAGCGCTGACCACCGAACTGCGCCTTGCCTCCCAGCGGCTGCTGCGTGACCAGGCTGTACGGTCCGGTCGAGCGCGCGTGCATCTTGTCGTCGACCAAGTGGTGCAGCTTCAGCACGTGCATGTAGCCCACGGTCACCTGGCGGTCGAATGCCTCGCCGGTGCGCCCGTCATGCAGAGTGACCTGGCCGGAAGTCGGCAACCCGGCGGTTTCGAGCATGGCGTTGATCTCAGCCTCTGCCGCGCCGTCGAACACCGGGGTGGCGAAAGGCACGCCTTCCTTGAGGTTGTTCGCAAGCAGCATCACCTCGTCGTCGTTCAGGTCGGCGATCGTGTCTTCCTTCGCGCTCGAGACGTAGATCTGCGCCAGCGTCTTCTTCAGCTCGGCAGCCTTCACCTGCTGCTTGAGCATCTCGCCGATCCTCAAGCCCAGCCCCTTGGCGGCCCAGCCCAGGTGCGTCTCCAGGATCTGCCCCACGTTCATGCGCGACGGCACGCCGAGCGGGTTCAGCAC
>DAHVFK010000131.1 GCA_027317055.1 Betaproteobacteria bacterium
AGAGCATCCCGGCCTTTCGGAACCCCGGCGGCAGTGCGCCTTCGCCGTCGGGTTTCACGCCGGCTTTGAAAGCGCCGCGAAGATCGTAGTCCTGTTCCTGTTGTTGCGGCAGGATGGTGTTCTGTCGCTCATCCCGCCGGATCGCCGGCGGCATCATCACCGGACGCGGGCCAGGGGGCGGGATCGTAAAGAGCTGCCGGAGGCGCTCGCGAAGCGGCAGCGCGTCCTGCGCCCGAAGCTCCGCGTCCCAAGTCGGGTCTCCCTCTTCGTGCGCGCGGCTAACCGTCGCCAGGAAGTCATCGAGATACGCCGCGGCCGAAGCCGGAAGCATGCCGCCGAACGCCATTATTGCTTCCTCCTTTGATCGTTCCCTTTGTTCATAAAGCGAGTCATCTGATCTGCGGCCTCACCGCAACAGCAAGCGCGTAGAGGATCGCCGCCATCTCGTTCTGCTCGGCGAGCGTGAGGCTGGGGAAGTTGTTCCGGCAGTACTTCACCAGCTGCGCCGGCGTGGCGTTCACCAGCGCCATGATCTTCGCGTCGCCGATAGCCTGCCGATATGGCTGCCGTTCGCAGCGGTCTCGTTCATATTCCTGCCGCTCATAGTTTCACCATCACGTTGAGGAACAACGTCGGCTGCATGTTGGCGCCCGTGCCGCTGGAACCCGTGTTGTTCGTCGTGAACGAGTGCGTGTGGTCGTTGCTGGTCCCGCCGGTCGTGCCCGCTGCAGGGTTGATAAATTGTGACCCAGGGCCCCCGGAATAGCTATCCGGCGTCGTCTGGCGGGTGTATTGGTGCGTGTGATCTGCGCTCTGACCGCCGGTGGTGCCGGTATGGTTGTGGTCGACAACGATGGCATTCTCCGAACCCAAGGCAGATCCAAGCGCGCGGGCGGTAAGGCCCGACCCGGATCCTGACGCCGCCAGGGATCGCCCCAAAGCCTTCGGTAGAGCGATCGTCTTGTTGGCTGCGTAGTCCGCCGCCGCGCTACTACCACGCCCTGTACTGACCGCGCACTGCGCATCCGCGGTGTTATTCCAGAGAAGCGTAAATAACGCTTCAGTGTCAGCGTTGGCTCTTGTCGTGCCGCCGCTCGCCGCGTTGCCGATGGTCCCGTCGTTCATCAGGACCCAGCCGGTGTCGGCTGCGGTCTTGAGCGTGAGTTTCACGTCCCCGGTCGTGAATCCCGTTACCTGCCAGGAGACGCCCGCGGTGGCGGTCGAGTCAGCCGTGAGCACGGCGCCGTTCGCCCCCACCGTTACCTTTGCGGGTGTGTCAGGGGCAGAGCCGGCAATCAGATCGCCCTTAGCGTCTATGATCGAAGCAGGGTTTCCAGCCGCTTCTAAAGCTACCTCTGCTATAGCAGCCTGAACGTCCGTCGCAGCGACAGTTCCGGTCGGGGTAAACGAGATGGCACTTGCCGCATGGGCGGCGGCGGTATCAGCGATGTGGTTATCAATCACCGCATTCACCACAGCATCAGCCGCAACGTAGTCTGTGACTACCTCCTCAATCGCCCCTTGGACCGTGGTAGCGCTTAGTCCACTACCGGAGGGGACGAAGGCTGACGCATCCTGCACGACCGCCTTCGCCAGCTCCTCGACGGTGATGCGCCGGTTGCGATCCGCGGGGGTCGTCTGCGAAACATCGACGATCGGCAGGTAGTCGCTGGTGACAGCGACGTCTGCCTCCGTCATGGCGGTCATCTCGGAAATCTTCTTATCGGCCATCTATTGCTCCAGCAAAATGCGGTCACCGTTTTCGATCAGGAACTGCCCGGGGTAATCCGGAAGCCCGACTTCCTCTGTCAGCAGGCGGTTGGGCTGTGTCTGTCGCCCGCCGATCCACGCGGTAGGGCGATCCGGCATACGAACAGGGCGAAGGAGGAGAAAATACCCCACAGGGAGACTCCTGCGATTTGTGCTACGAGAGGGACGTGCTGCGGTTTACTTACTGACCGGCGAGATCGACGCCGTTCTTGTCGGCGTAGTCTTTCAGTTCCTGCGCGACCTTGGCGCTGATGGCCGTGCCCGCGGTGTTGGCGCGAAGCGCCCTGGTGAGAAGGTTCGCTACGCCCTTGTTGCCCTGCGTGTAAGCGGTGGCCGCGAGGCGCGTGAGACCTGTGAGGCCGAAAGCGGTTGCAATGATGCCTGGGCGAGCGGCCCCCGTCACCGGGGAGTAGCCCGCGCTCCCCGAAGCCGCCCGTTGCACGAAGAGCGGAATGGAGTGGTTGCGAAGCAACTCGGACGAGTCGCGGCTTGCGATCTTGGCCGCCTGCTCGAGAAGCTCCATCGTGCTTTTCAACTGCGCACCGCCCGGAGTCGACGTGAGCGCGGTCCAAGTGTCCCTTTTGAGGGGGTTTTCGGCAAGCGTCTTGCTCCAGTTGGCGGCGGCTTCAACGGTCGGAACCGCTTCCTGCAGGAACCCGCGCGTCATGTCGCGCATCGTCCTCTGCGCTTCCGCGTTGCCTAGCGCACCTTCACGCTGGGCGATCCGCAGCATCTTCTGAAACTGCTGGATCTCGCTCACGTTGCCGCCCTGCCAGAAGAGCCTGCCGATGTCCTCCGGCTGGCGCTTCAGCGCCGTCTTGAAGGCGTCGTCATAGGCGGTCTCCATGAACTCGCGGTAGTCGTTGCGCGCCGCGAGCAGGTTCTTGATGACGTAGGGTTTTCCGGCGCGCGATGCCGCGGCCGCGTACTGCCCGTCGGCAGTCTTGACGATGTCTCCGACGACCTTGTCGAAGTAGGCGCTGGGCTTCCAGTCGGCAGTCGTCGAGCGCAGCTTTTCCTTGAGCCCGCTCATCATATCGAGCGTGTCTTCGGCGCTCACCATCGGGTTGCCGGCAAGATTCGCCGGGTGCTGGCTCTCAAGCGTCTCAATGAGGCGCTTGAAATACCCGATCTCCTCCGGATGGCCGTTCGTGCGCTCGAGCTTCGCGAGCGCGGCGCGCGCCTGGTCTACCACCGGTTGCATGTCGACACGCACACCGAGATTGTCAGCAGCGTCGAAAGTCGGGCGAAGGCGCGTTTTCAGCGCACGCTCCGTGTCGTTCACTACTTGGAGAGCCTGGTCGCCTAGTGCCTGCCGGGTCGGCTGGGCCGCTGGATTGAGAAGATCCTGCCGCAATCCCTGCGCGGCCGCATCGAGTTGATCCTGCTGCCTGCCGAAGATTTGCGGGTTGGCCTTGCGGGCAATCCCTTCCCACCAGCCGGCCTCCCCGGTTACTTGTCCAGGCGTGGGGACTTCGCCGCCGGGCATGCGACGGGTGAGTTCATCTACCGCTTGCGACCCGGCCGGCGTCGGCGCTTCGGACGCACGGCTCGCGACTTTATTCGCGGCCTGCGCGGCTCGCTCGGCGTCCATGACAGGCGTGCCACGAAATTTGCCGATCACCTTCTGCGCGATGCGCAGCCCGAACTTGCCAAGGAGCGGAACGCCGAAATTGAAAAGCGCGTCCTCGCCTACCCCGCTCGCCATCTCCTTCGTGAGAAGCTCTACCGCGCGGTCCTCGTCGATCGCGCCGGCGTCGAGCGCTTTCTTGAGGTTGGAGGCGAGCGCGGTGAGCCGAACCGCGGACTCGGCCAGGGTGGCACCGCCGGGACCGCCGCCAATGAACCCGGCTACCCCAGCCGTCCCCTTGGCAAGGGTATAGGGGAGACTGTCGCCGTAGGCGACATCGCCCCCTTGGCGCAGCTCCTCTATGCCGGCCTGCTCGCGGGTTTTCGCCGGGTCCGTCATGCCCGTTGCCTGCTCGACCTGCTGACGCACACCGCCTGGGCCGTCGGGACGCCGGCCAGGGAAGAATTCGTTGGGGGCGGGTGCCGCAGGCTCTGTCGAAGGCGTAATGTCGAGGCCCGTGCGCCCGGTTTGATCCATGTAGCGCTCGGTGGCGCCCTTGAAGACTCGCTCGTTCTGCCGCTGCTCCTCCATCGGGCTCAACGGGGGTTCGCTCTTGCGTACGTCGGCCTGCGAGGCGGCAGGAGCGGACGGCTGGACGCCGGCCGCCTTCTCGAGCCTGGCGATCTCCGTTTCCAGTTCCGGCGTCGAGTCCGGATTACGAGTCGGGTCGTCACGCTGGGCCTTGAGCACGGCAAGGCGCTGCGCGGCCGTCAGGCTCTTGCCGCCGGTGCCGACTTGGGCCGCCCACTGCGATTTGGCGTATGCGAGCACGTCCGCCTCGCTGGCGCCTTCCGGCGCAGTGACGTCGAACGCAGTGCCGTCGGGGGCAGTGACTTCGTAGGTGGCAAGGGCCATTATTTCTTCCGGATCGACCAGCCTTCGCTGCTGACGGTCTTGGGGGTGGCCGTGGGCGCGCTAGGAGCAGGCTGGGAGGGCGCAGGAGCCGTCGGCGGGGCAGCGGGGGCAATCGTCTGGTTCGACGGCTGTGGCGCCGTATAGCGGCCAGGGCTGGCGACCATCCCCTTTGCGCTGAACGGGGCAGGAGTCAGCTTGTACTGCTGGGCGTTCTGGTTGAGGAGCGACACGCTGTTGGCGATCTGCTGGACGTACTGCGCGAGATGCGCCCGGAACGAGGGGTACGGCTGGCGCGGGTCAAGCGCCGCCTTGGCGTTCTGGATTTTCGCGCCCTCGACTTCGGTGAGCTGGCCCAGACCGCTCGCGCCGGTCTGCGACTGCGCCTTGAGGTCTTGAAGGGCCGAGATGAACGAGCCAGCAAGAACCTGCTGCAGCTTCGCGCCGGCGTCCTGCGCCGCCGCCGGCAACCGCGCGTAGTTGATGGCGCTCGGGATAGCAGCGAGCACGCCGGCAATACCGTCGGATTTGCCGTTCCAGTTAAGGCTGCGCACCGGGCCGAGAGCGCCTTCGAGCCCCGGATGGTTGTAAAGCTCGACGGCGTCGTTATACGCGGATTGCAGCGCCTGGATCGCAGAGTTGTACTTCGTCTGCAGCCCGTTGTTCTTGTCGGCTTCCTTCTGCTGGGCCGCGGCGTTCAGCGGCGCAGCGCCCGTCTTATCGGTGCGGATGGGGTTGCCCTGCATGTCGGTGACGATCACGCGGTCGCCGAGCTGCTCGAACTTGACGCCATTCTGACCGCCGATCTGATCGAGCCGCTGCATGATGGCTTTGCGCTTGTACTCGTCGTTCGGGTTGAGCGGATCGAGGTTATCGAGCTGGTCGAGAAGTTGCAACGCTTCCGGGCCGCTCTTGCCGAGGCGTTCCCGTGCGATGGCGTTGCGATCTTCCGCTGCCGCAGCCTTCTGGTCGTCGGCCTTCTGCTTGCGCGCGAGATCGCGGTTCTTCAGGTCGAGGTTCTGCTCGGTCGCCCGCGAAGCCCGCCACTCCTTCGCGACGTCGGCCGCTTCCGCCACGAGCCCCTGCCCTTGGAGAATCTTCACGACGTTCATGTAGAACTGGTCGAGCGACTTCGGATCGTTGGGGTCGAACCCCATCTGCGCGACCTGCGCCTTCACGGCGTCGACGTTCTTCTGCGTGGGCGAGCGCGTGTCAAGCCCCATTGCGCCCCCAGCGGCACGCGCAAGCCCTTGACCGGCGAGCTTCGCGCCGCTGTAGGCCGTATAAGCGTCCGCCGTGAACGGGTTCTGCGCCAGGCGCGCGAGACGGTTCTCCTCGTCCTGCTGCTCGGCGCGCAGATCGCGGGTTTGCGGGCTGAAGAGCCCAGGAAGCATGCCTGCCATGTTTTACACCCAGGAGAAGTCGCTGCTTGTGTCGAAACCGCCGAGAAGCGACGGGCCGCCGTTCCACCAGTCTTTGAGCCAGCCGACGCCGCTCGAGATCATGCCCGGCGCCTTGCTGAAAATGTCTTTCAGTACGCCGGCGTCTTTGAGTACACCGACGCCTCCCTTGAGCAGCTCGGCATTGGCGGCCGCGCGCGAAGGCTGCGTCCTAGCGGCTTGCAGGCCCGTGTCCTGCGCGTTGGCGGCCGTACGCTGCAGCATGCCGGCACGGTCCAGGGTTTTGTCGAGGTATTGCTGCCCTTGGTCGAGTGAGCCGTAGGCGTCTTTCGATCGCTGCGCGTTCTGCGCGGCAAAGAGCGCGGCGAGCTGCGGGTTCATGGCCGTACCGTTGGGAGTGATCCCTTCGACGCCGGGGTTGTAGGTGGCGATGCCGAGCTGGCCGCGGCCACGCAGCGTGCTCATGAGGTCGCTCGTCTGTTTCGCGTAGACGGGATCAAGGAGCGCTTGCTGCTGTTTGAAGCGGTCGGCGGCGAACGCATTGGGGTCGAAGCCGCCAGCGGATGTCAGCATGCCAGAGGCAGCGTTCGTCGCCTGCTGGTAGATTGGCCCCTGCGCTTGCGCAAGCCGCTGTGCAGCTTCTTTCTGCGCAGCGTTCTTCGAATACATGCCGAGGCCGAAGTCGAGCATGCCGGGGCCTGCCTTCTTCAAGAAGTCGCCCGTACCGCCCCAGAAGTCCTGATAAGTCGCCATTTGCGTTGTCCCTTTAGCCGAGGAGGGCTTGCAGCGCCGCGAGATCCTGCGGGTCAAGTCCGGAGAAGAAAGGATTTGCCGAGTCGCCGAAGAGGCCGCGCCGGCGCTTCATCGGATCATCCTGTGCGAGCAGTTCCTCAAGCTGGCGGCGTTGGTCGGCGCGGGCCTGCATGCCGTACAAGTCCGGCGTGCGGTTGACGAGGCTGCTCACGTACTGGCGGGCTTCGTCGGGCGCCAGGTTGCCGACCTTCATCGCGCTCTCCGCGAGGCCACGCTGGTAGGCGGCGCGCGCGGGGTTCGTCAGCATGCCGTTCGGCACGATCACATCCTGGTTCGTGCCACTGAAGGGGTCGAGGTATTTTCCCGAACCCATGAGCTGCCCCATCTGGCCGCGAATGAAGAGAGCGCGTTCGAGGGCGTTCAGTTCTTCGCGGGTCTTCGTACGAAGCTGGCCGGCGAGATCCTCGGGTTTGCCGTTCGCGTCGAGGCCACCCGTCACCCGGTTGATGACGGAGTCCATCTGATCCATCACGTACTGGTAGTACGCGGGGGTGCCGGGCGTCAGCCCTTGCGCCGCCAGAGATTCGGCGCTGAGATTGGGCGACATGGGCGCCGCGTAGTCGACGAGGGACTGCGCGTACTGGTCGTCCGTCTGCCCGTCTTGGCGCTGCGGCGCGTCTTGCGGCTGGCCTTGCCCGCCGTGCAGTTGGGCGAGCGCTCTGCCGAACTTCGCGAAGCGCTCGACGGTCTGTTGCCCCTGCTGGATGCGCTGCTCGTCCGGCGTCGGCGGCTTCGGCTGCTCGGAGGGGCCGGGGCCATTGAGGAAGTTTTCCGGCAGACTCGCGCCGAAAGCATCAAACGGCACAGCGAGCGCCTTGTCCGGCTCTGAAATGCCGAGCGTCTGCGCCATCGCGGCGTCGCTGCTTTCCTGCGCGAGATCAAACGGCGCGGCTATGGTCTTGTCCGGGGAAATGCCGAGCGCGTCGGCCATCATGGTGTCGACATCCGTCATCGTGCCAGTGTCGGCCTGCGCGAGAAGCGGCAGCATCCCTTGGCGCTTCAGCGGATCAGAAGCGTCGGCGAAGCTCGTCGCAGTCGAGGGCGTTGCGGGCGCGTCGCTCGGAAACAGATAGTCAGCCGCACGGCTAACGTAAGGCGCTACCGCGCTCGCGCCTGCGCTAATGCCTGTGCCAATGGCGGCCTCGCGGGGATCGCCGGTCTGCGCGTAGTTCAAGCCGAATTGCGTGGCGCGCTGAAGGGCTGACGTGGGAATCCCTGTCTTGGCGGACAGATCGCGCAGAGCCGCCGCCCCGCCCGAAAGCATTCCTCCGCCAGTCAACGCCGTCAAATCGCCACTACCGCCCGCGAGGATGTCAGCGAGTTCTGCATCGCTGAGCCCGCTGAGTTCCGCGCCGGAGGCCGACGCACTGCCGGCAGCAGCCGCGTCGTCTGCCGTGCTGGCGGAGGGTGTGCCGCCGACATAACTACTAGCCGCGCCGCCCGCTGCGCCAAACGCAGCGCCTTTCAGAACGTCGTTTGTGTCCCCGCCTGCAGCAGCAGCCCCGCCGGCGCCGCCGGCCGCGCCTGCAAGCCAAGCGGGCGCCCCTGCGCCGCCCGTCATAAAGGCGAGCGCACCGCCTACCAGAATAGGGAACGCTTGCTCGAGAAAGCCCGGGCCGCTCGTCGCATCCTGGTAGTTCTTGGCAAGCGTCCCGCGGATGCCTTGCATGACTTCCGGCGACAGGTTGGCATCGCCGAGCGCGGCCTGCCATTCCTCCGGCGCCGTGCGAAGACCGAGGGCTCCCGACCCGAGAATCGTGTCCGCCATCTGCTGCGGCGTGGGCATCACGCCGCGCTGGTTGAATTGCTCATAC
>DAHVFK010000132.1 GCA_027317055.1 Betaproteobacteria bacterium
GCTTGTTGCGGTGCAGGTTCTGGAAGTCGGAGCCCTGGCGCGGCCCGAAGCCGTCGTCGCCGTCGGTGGCCGGCGCCTCGAGCTTGATCACGTCCGCGCCCCAGTCGGCGAACTGCTTGGCGCAGGTCGGCCCCGCGCGCACGCGCGTGAGGTCGATCACGCGCAGGTGTGAGAGCGCATCAGTTGAAGGCACGTCCGAGCTCCGCTTGATGGAAAAAGTCCTCGACCAGCCGGTTGAACAGCGCCGGCTCCTCGAGGTTGATCATGTGTCCGGTCTTGGGCACCACCGCGAGCGCCGCGCCCGGCACCGTGCGCTTGATCAGCAGCGACGGCTCGATCGTCGAGGGATCCTCGTCGCCGGCGATCACCAGCAGCGGCGCCGTGATCGCCGCCATCTCGGCGCCCAGGTCGTACAGCGAAGGCCGCCGCGCCTGGTAGCCGAGCATGGTGTTGGCCGAGCCCTGCGCCGAGTGCTCGGACAGGTTGCGCTGAAACTCGGCAAAGCCGCGCGGGTCTTTCGCCTTCATGGTCGCGCGGGTGGGGTTCTCGCCGTAGTTCGCGGCGAAATGCGCCATGCCGCGCTCGAGCATCGTCTTGGCGTTGGCGCGCGAATCGGCCTGGAAGCGTGCGTACTCGTCCTTGTGCGCCCCGCTGCCCACTCCGGCCGTCACCAGCGACAGCGCCCGCGCGCTGTGCACCATGCCGAAGTGCAGCGTGGCGAAGGCGCCCATCGACAGCCCGACCACGTGCGCGCGCGCAAGGTCCAGCGCGTCCAGCACGCAGCGCACGTCGTCGCGCTCGCGCTGCTGCGAGTACGAATCGGGCGAGGGCGGCACGTCCGAGGGCGGGTAGCCGCGCGCGTTGTAGGTGATGCAGCGGTAGCGCCGGGAGAAGTGGCGCACCTGCGGCTCCCAGCTGCGGCAGTCGCCCGCAAACTCGTGTACAAACAGGATCGGCGTGCCGCTGCCGGTCTCCTCGTAGTACAGCTTCACGCCATCGTCGGTGATCAGGTTCGGCATCTTGGATGTGCAAGACTAACCAAATTTGTGCGATCGAGGGAGGGCTGTTTTATGGATCTGAACCTGACGGGCCGGCGCGCGCTGGTCACCGGCGCTTCGAAAGGCATCGGCAAGGCCTGCGCCGAGGCGCTCGCGGCGGAAGGCTGCGAGGTGCTCGTCGCGGCACGCCATCCGGCAGCGGGGCCGAACGCGAAGGCGGTCGACCTCTCGCAGCGAGGCGCGCCCGAGTCGCTGGCGGACTGGGCCGGCGAGATCGACATCCTGATCAACAACGCCGGCGCGATCCCCGGCGGCAATCTGCTCAAGATCGACGAGGAGACCTGGCGCCGCGCCTGGGACCTGAAGCTGTTCGGCTACATCAACCTCAGCCGGCGGGTTTACGCCTCGATGAAGCAGCGCCGGCGCGGCGTGATCCTCAATATCATCGGCAGCGCGGGCGAGAAGCTGGACGCGGCTTACATCGCCGGCAGCACGGCCAACGCGGGGCTGATGGCGTTCAGCCGGGCGCTGGGCGGTGCCTCGCATGCCGACGGCATCCGTGTGCTGGGAATCAACCCCGGCCCGGTGTCGACCGACCGCCTGACCAGCCTGTACAAGCAGCGCGCGGAGACGCTGCTGGGCGATGCAGCGCGCTACCAGGAGCTGTTCGCCAACATGTCGTTCGGCCGCCCGGCGACGCCCGAGGAGATCGCTGCGGCCGCGGTGTTTCTCGTTTCCGATCGCTCGGCCTACACCTCGGGGTGCATACTTACGATCGACGGCGGGTTGGCGAGCCGTTCCCACTAGCGCACTAACAACGGAAATCGCATGAAGGCAGTCATCTGCAAGCAGTTCGGGCCGCCCGAGACCCTGGTGGTCGAGGAGGTCCCCTCGCCCAGGCCGGGCCCGGGCGAAGTCGTGGTGTCGGTGAAGGCGGCGAGCGTCAACTTCCCCGACGTCCTGATCATCCAGAACAAGTACCAGGTGAAGGCGACGCCGCCTTTCACC
Source organism: Betaproteobacteria bacterium (assembly GCA_027317055.1). Lineage (GTDB taxonomy): Bacteria > Pseudomonadota > Gammaproteobacteria > Burkholderiales > SG8-39 > DAHVFK01. The sequence goes on from DAHVFK010000132.1 coordinate 2,007, forward strand.
CCCGGCTCCGAGTTCGCGGGCGTGGTGAAGGAGATCGGCCCGGGGGTGACCCACGCCAAGCCCGGAGACCGGGTCCTGGGCGCGGGCGGCTTCGGCGGCTTCGCCGAGGAATGCCTGGTCGGCGCCGGCACGCGCATGGTGCCGATTCCCGCCAAGATGGACTTTCCCACCGCGGCGTCGTTCCTGCTCACTTACGGCACCTCGCATCACGCGCTTTGCAACCGCGCCGATGCCAATCCGGGCGAGACGCTGCTGGTGCTCGGCGCCGCCGGCGGCGTCGGGCTGGCCGCGGTCGAGATCGGCAAGATCCTCGGGCTGCGCGTGATCGCCGCGGCCTCGAGCAAGGAAAAGCTGGCGGTGTGCCGCGAGCACGGCGCGGACGAGACGATCGACTACGCGGCCGAGGACCTGCGCGCGCGCATCAAGGCGCTCACCGGCGGCAAGGGCGTCGACCTGATCTACGATCCGGTGGGCGGCGCCTACACCGAGGCGGCGCTGCGCTCGTCGAGCTGGCGCGCTCGCCTGCTGGTGATCGGTTTCGCCGCCGGCGAAATTCCGAAAATCGCGCTCAACCTGGCGCTGCTCATGGAGCGTTCGATCGTGGGCGTCTATTGGGGAGAGTGGACCAAGCGCGCACCGGAGGAGTTCGCCGCCGCGCTCGAGCAGCTGGACGAGTGGTTCGCGCAGGGCAAGCTGCGCCCGCACATCTCGGCGACCTACCGGCTGGACGAAGCGGCGCGGGCGGTGACGGACATGGCCGAGCGGCGCGTGATGGGCAAGGTGGTGCTGCTTCCCGGTTCGTGATCGAAACGCTGCAATCCACCGCAAGCGCCTGGCAGCTCGCCTGGTGCGCGCTCGTGGTCGTGGCCGCGTACACGCTGCGCGGCGCGACCGGTTTCGGCGCCGGGGTGGTGGCGATTCCCCTGCTGGTGCTCGTGCTGCCGCTGCGCGCGGTGATCCCGGTCATTACCACGCTCGGCATCGTCGCCTCGTTCGGGCAGACGGTGCGCGAGTTCAGGCACGTGGAATGGCGCGGCGTGCGCGGGCTGCTGCTGCCCACGATCGCGGGCGCCGGCGTAGGCCTGTGGCTGTTCAAGTCGCTGCATCCAGAGCTGCTGCGCAGCGCGCTGGCACTGTTCATCATCGCCTACGCGCTGTGGACGCTCGCGCCGCGCAAGGCAGTGCTGCACCCACCGCGCGCATGGCTCGCGCCGCTCGCAGGCGTCGGCGGCGGACTGCTCAGCACGCTGTTCGGCGGCATGGCCGGGCCCATCTTCGTCATCTATCTGAACGCGCTGAATCTCGACAAAACGCGCTTTCGCGCCACCATGTCCGCGATCCTGTTCCTGCTCGCGCTGCTGCGCGCCGCCGGCTACGGCGGACTCGGCTTCTACGACGCCCGTGCGGTGGCGCTGATCGCGCTGCTGCTGCCGGCGATGCTGGTCGGAATGGTGCTGGGTGAGCGCGTGCACCACGGCATGCCCGAGCTGGCTTTCAAGCGCGTGGTCGCCCTGCTGCTGGTGGCGAGCGGCGTCGCCCTGCTGCTGAAATGACCGCCTCGCGCCTGACCCGGTTGCGCCTGCGGCTGTCGGAGCGCTTTCGCCCTTCCGAGGTCCACACCATGCTGATCTGGGCCGCGCTGGTGGGCTTCGTCGGCGCGCTGGCGACGATCGCGTTCCGCGAGGCGATCCACGGCCTGGAGTGGCTCGCCACGCGCCACAGCGGCGGCCTGGTAGAAATCGCCGAGATCCTGCCCTGGTACCTGCGCATCGTGTTCCCGGCGGTCGGCGGCGTGGTCGCCGGGCTGCTGCTGCAGTTGAGCCGCAGGTGGGCCTACAAGGGCGTGTCGTCCGACTACATGGAGGCGATCTCGATCAGCGACGGGCGGATTCCCGTGCGCCAGGCGCTGGTGCGCAGCACCTCGTCGCTGTTCTCGGTCGCCTCCGGCGGGTCGATCGGGCGCGAAGGCTCGATGGTCCACCTGGCGGCCATGTGCGCCTCGCTTACCGGGCGCATCGCGCGCTTCGGCCCGGCGCGGCTGCGCCTGCTGGTCGCCTGCGGCGCCGCCGCGGGGATCACATCCGCCTACAGCGCGCCGATCGGCGGCGCGCTGTTCGTGTCCGAGATCGTGCTCGGCTCGATCGCGATGGAGAGCTTCGGCCCGCTGGTGGTCGCCTCCGTGGTCGCCAACATCACCATGCGCGAGCTCACCGGCTACGCGCCGCCCTACCAGATGCCGCCGTTTCCCTCCGTGGTCGGCCCCGAAGTGCTTATCTTCGTGGCGCTCGGCCTGCTCGCGGGCGCCGCGGCGCCGCAGTTCATGCGCGCGCTGCAGCTCGCCAAGGCCGGCTTCGGGCGCCTCGGCCTGCCGCTGCCGCTGCGTCTCGGCCTGGGCGGGCTGATCGTGGGCCTGATCTCGGCGCGCGTGCCCGAGGTCTGGGGCAACGGCTACAGCGTGGTGAACTCTTTGCTGCACCACGACTGGCTCTGGTCCATGGTCCTGCTGGTGCTCGTCTGCAAGATCGTGACTACCGCTTCGACCACGGGCTCGGGCGCGATCGGCGGCGTGTTCACTCCCACGCTGTTCGTCGGCGCCTCGCTCGGGCTGCTGTTCGGCCAGGGCGTGCACGCGCTGTGGCCGCAGGCAACCTCGATGCCGTTCGCCTACGCGATCGTCGGCATGGGCGCGTTCCTTGCCGGCGCCACCCATGCGCCGCTGATGGCGATCCTGATGATTTTCGAGATGACCCTGAGCTACCAGGTGGTGCTGCCGCTGATGCTCGCCTGCGTGGCGGCCTACTTCGTCGCGCGCGCGGTGCGCGAGGAGTCGATGTACGAGGTGACGATCCATCGCAATAAGGAGGAGCGCGCGCTCGCGCGCTGGCGCGGCCTGCAAATCTCGGAGCTGATCAAGCCGGCGGTGCCCACTGTCCCGGTCGGCGCCGGGTTCGACCAGGTCGAGCGCGCCTTCCTCGAGCACCCGGTGCGATACGTCTACGTGGTCGACGAGGCCGGTCGCTTCGGCGGCGTCGTTTCGCTGCACGAGATCAAGCAAAGGTTGCTCGCGCCGGAGGGCGCACCGTCGCCGACCGCGGGCGAGCTGATGCGGAGCGAGTTCGCCGTCCTGACTCCCGACACGGCTCTGGGCGACGCGCTGCAGATGTTCCTTACCCAGGGTGCGGAGCGCCTGCCGGTGGTCAGGAGCGCCGCGGACCGACAGCTGCTCGGCGTGGTCTCGAAGTCGGACCTGCTGCTGGAGATCCAGAGCCTTACAGGCTGAGCGGGCGCGTCGCGTCGCCCTGGCCGAGCGGGCGCTGCATGATCACGCTGTCCACCCAGCGACCGAACTTGAAGCCGACCGAACGCAGCGTGCCGACGCGCAAGAAGCCCTGGCTCGCATGCAGCGCGATCGAGGCCGTGTTGGCGCTGTCGCCGATCACGGCCACGAGCTGCCGGTAGCCGAGCGCGGCGCAGCGCTCGATCAGCTCGCGCAGGAGCGCGCGCCCCACGCCGCGCCCGACCATGTCGGGCCGGACGTAAATCGAATCCTCGAGCGCGTAGCGGTAGGCGGAACGGGCCCGGTAGGGCGCGCAGTAGCCGTATCCGGCGAGCGCGCCGGCGAGCTCGAGCGCGAGAAAGGGCAGGCCGCGCCCGAGAATCTCGTCGAAGCGCCTGTGCATCTCCTCAAGCGTGGGCGCCACCTCCTCGAACGAGGCAAGTCCGTCCAGGACGTGGTGCGCATAGATCGCGTGGATGGCGCCCAGGTCCGCCGGCGTGGCGGGCCTGGGGCTCGAGCCCTGGCTGAGTTCCCGCGCCGTGCCCATTTCTGCCTCCTCGCTCGCGACCGGTTCGATTATAGTTCGGCGCGCTCACAACGATACAGGGAGCCCCGCAATGCGCCGTGTCATCTACGCCCTCGCGCTCGCGCTGCTGGTCGCGGCGTGCTCGAAGGTCAGCCAGGAAAATTACGCCAAGACTCGGAACGGCATGACCGAGCAGGAGGTTTACGCCATTCTCGGCAGACCGACCGAGCAATCTAGCCGCGACCTGCTGGGCGTGAGCGCCACGTCGGCCAAGTGGGTGGCCGGCGACCAAGTCGTCAACATCCAGTTCGTGGACGGCAAGGTCGTCCTGCGCAGCTTCGACAAGCCAGCGGCGAGATAAAAAAAGGGGCGGCCTCGGCCGCCCCTCTGGTACCCGCGCCGACCGGGCTCAGCCGCCGTTCGAAGCGGTCGTCTCGGTGGCCGGCGCTTCCTCGCTCACCGGAATCTCCGGCAGGATAGGCTCCGCCGCCTGCTGCTTGCGCATGTTGTGGTACGCCATGCCGGTACCGGCGGGGATAAGGCGCCCGACGATCACGTTCTCCTTCAGGCCGCGCAGTCCGTCGCGCTTGCCCATAATCGCGGCTTCGGTCAGCACGCGCGTGGTCTCCTGGAAGGAGGCCGCGGAGATGAACGAGTCCGTCGACAGGGAGGCCTTGGTGATGCCGAGCAGCATGTACGAGTAGACTGCGGGCTTCTTGCCGTCTTTTTCGGCCTTCTCGTTTTCCTCCAGCACGTCGGCGCGCTCGGCCTGCTCGCCCTGGATGAACGACGTCTCGCCCGGATCATCGACCTGCACGCGCCGCAGCATCTGGCGCACGATAACCTCGATGTGCTTGTCGTTGATCTTCACGCCCTGCAGTCGATAGACGTCCTGCACCTCGTCGATGATGTAGCGCGCGAGCGCCTCCACCCCCAGCAGGCGCAGCAGGTCGTGCGGATCGACCGAGCCGTCGACGATCATCTCGCCCTTGTTCACCACCTGGCCGTCGTGCACCAGCACGTGCTTGTCCTTCGGGATCAGTTCCTCGTGCTGCACGCTCTCCAGGTCCGTGATCACCAGGCGCTGCTTGCCCTTGGTGTCCTTGCCGAACGAAACGGTGCCGGTGTGCTCGGCCAGCACCGCCCTGTCCTTCGGCGCGCGAGCCTCGAACAGCTCGGCCACCCGCGGCAGACCGCCGGTGATGTCGCGCGTCTTCGAGACTTCCTGCGGTATGCGCGCCAGCACCTCGCCGACTTGCACCTGCTGGCCGTCGCGCACCGCGATCACCGCCCCCACCGGGAAGCTGATGTTCACCGCGTGGTCGGTGCCTGCGATGCGCACCTCTTCCCCGGACTCGTTCAGCAGCTTGACCGACGGCCGCACGCCTTTCGCCGCGGCACTGCCGCGGCGCTTGACGTCGATTACCACCAGGGTCGAAAGACCGGTCACGTCGTCGATCTGCTTGGCGACAGTGACGTTCTCCTCGACGTGCTCGAACTTCACCGTGCCGCCGTACTCGGTGATGATCGGGCGGTGGTGCGGATCCCAGCTGGCGACGATCTTGCCGGCCTTGATCGAGTCGCCGTCGGCCACCTGCAGCATCGCGCCGTACGGCACCTTGTGGCGCTCGCGCTCGCGGCCGTTGTCGTCGGCGATGATCACTTCGCCCGAGCGCGAGATCACCACCTTGTCGCCCTTGGCGTTGGACAGGTAGCGCATGGTCGGGGTGAAGCGCGCTGTGCCGGCGGACTTCGCCTCGATCTGGTTCGCCACTGCCGTCCTCGACGCCGCGCCGCCGATGTGGAAGGTCCGCATCGTAAGCTGCGTGCCCGGCTCGCCGATCGACTGCGCAGCGATCACGCCGATCGCCTCGCCCACGTTCACCAGCGAGCCGCGGCCGAGGTCGCGTCCGTAGCACTTGGCGCACACGCCAAAACGCGTGTCGCAGCTCAAGGGCGTGCGCACCTTCACCTCGTCGATGCCCAGGCTGTCGATGGTGTCGACCGCGTCCTCGTCCAGCAGCATGCCGGCCGGATAGAGAACGTCCTGGGTCTCGGGGTGCGTCAGTTCGGTCGCCAGCACGCGCCCGAGGATGCGCTCCTTGAGCGCTTCGACGACCTCGCCGCCCTCGACCAGCGCCTTCATCGATACGCCGTTCTGGGTGTTGCAGTCGTCCTCGGTGACCACCAGGTCCTGCGTCACATCGACCAGGCGGCGCGTGAGGTAACCCGAGTTCGCGGTCTTGAGCGCCGTGTCGGCAAGGCCCTTCCTCGCGCCGTGCGTCGAGATGAAGTACTGCAGCACGTTCAGACCTTCGCGGAAGTTGGCGGTGATCGGCGTCTCGATGATCG
>DAHVFK010000133.1 GCA_027317055.1 Betaproteobacteria bacterium
CGCCGGCGGCCTTGTAGTCCGCCAGCCACGACGCGTTCGCCCCGACCCAGTCCTGTAGCGCCGGATCGTTCGCCATCAGTTCGCCCGCGATGTAGCCCAGCAACGCGCCCCCCAGGATGATGATAACCCGGAAGCGCTCCATCAGCCTGAGCATCATGGTGCTGCCGAAGATCACGATCGGGATCGAGATCGCCAGCCCCAGCACCAGCAGCGTGATCCTGGCGTGCGGCGGGCCTTCCTCGGCGGCCGCCGCGACCGCGATGACGTTGTCCAGGCTCATCACCAGGTCCGCCACCAGGATCGTCTTGATCGCCTGCAGCAGGCCTTGCGCGCCGTGGTTCGAGTCCTCGCCGTCCTCGGGCACCAGCAGCTTGACCCCGATCCACAGCAGCAGCAGCCCCCCGACCAGCTTGAGCCACGGCAGCTGCAGCAGCGCCATGGCGAAAATCGTGAGCAGCACCCGCATCGCGATCGCCGTCGCGCTGCCCCAGAACACCGCGCTGCCCTGCTGATGCGGCGGCAGCGAGCGCGCCGCGAGCGCGATCACCACCGCGTTGTCGCCCGACAGCAGCAGGTTGACCCATATGATCTCGCCCAGCGCCCTCCAGAAGGCAAGATCGGCGAACGATTCGAGCATTGTTCGCCGTGTACGGAGCTCAGAACAGGCCGACGACCTTGCCGTCGACGATGTCGATCTTGCTCGCCGAGGGCAGCTTGGGCAGGCCCGGCATGGTCATGACGTCGCCGCAGACCATGACGACGAACTCCGCGCCCGCGGCCAGGCGAACTTCGCGCACGTTGATCACGTGGTTCGAAGGCGCGCCGCGCTTCTGGGCGTCGGTCGAGAACGAGTACTGGGTCTTCGCCACGCACACCGGGTAGTGGCCGTAGCCCTCGTCCTGCAGCTTCTTGATCTGGTTGCGCACCTTGCTGTCGGCGGTGACTTCGGAAGCACGGTACACCTTCTGCGCGATCTTGCCGATCTTGTCCCACAGGCTGTCGGCGTCGTCGTAGACGAAGGTCGGCTTGGAGGGCTGGTCGCACATCGCGACCACCATCTTCGCCAGCTCGGCCGCGCCCTTGCCGCCGTCCGACCAGTGCGTCGCCAGCACCACCGCGACCCCGAGCTTGGCCATCCTGGACTTCACCAGCTCGATCTCGGCCGGGGTGTCGAAGTTGAAGCGGTTGATCGACACCACGCAGGGGATGCCGTACACGTTGTGCACGTTGTCGACGTGCCGCTCGAGGTTGACCAGCCCCTTCTCGAGCGCCGCGACGTTCTCCTTGTTGACCTCCTTGACGTCCACCCCGCCGTGATACTTGAGCGCGCGGAGGGTCGCCACGATCACCGCCGCGCTCGGGCGCAGCCCGGACTTGCGGCACTTGATGTCGAGGAACTTCTCGGCCCCGAGATCGGCGCCGAAGCCGGCCTCGGTCACCACGTAGTCGGCCAGCTTCATCGCCGACTGGGTCGCGATCACCGAGTTGCAGCCGTGCGCGATGTTGGCGAACGGGCCGCCGTGGATGAACGCCGGGTTGTTCTCCAGCGTCTGCACCAGGTTGGGCTTCAACGCGTCCTTGAGCAGCACCGTCATCGCGCCCTGCGCATTGAGGTCGCGCGCATAGACCGGCTTTTGCTCGCGCGTGTAGCCGATGACGATGTTGCCCAGCCGTTTCTTCAGGTCCTCGACCGAGGTCGCGAGGCAGAAAATCGCCATCACCTCGGAGGCGACCACGATGTCGAACCCGTCCTGGCGCGGGTAGCCGTTGCCCGGCCCGCCCAGCGCCACGGTGATGTCGCGCAGCGCGCGGTCGTTCATGTCGACCACGCGCTTCCAGGCGATGCGGCGCAGGTCGATGCCGAGCTCGTTGCCGTGATGGATGTGGTTGTCGATCAGCGCCGCGAGCAGGTTGTTGGCCAGCCCGATGGCGCCGAAATCGCCGGTGAAGTGCAGGTTGATGTCCTCCATCGGCACCACCTGGGCGTGGCCGCCGCCGGCCGCGCCGCCCTTCATCCCGAACACCGGCCCGAGCGAAGGCTCGCGCAGGCAGATCACCGCCTTCTTGCCGATGTGGTTGAGCGCGTCGCCCAGGCCCACGGTGGTGGTGGTCTTGCCTTCGCCCGCGGGCGTGGGCGTCATCGCCGTCACCAGGATCAGCTTGCCGTCCTTGCGCCCCTTGAGCGACTCGAGGTACTCGAACGAGATCTTGGCCTTGGTGTGGCCGTAGGGCTCGAGGTGATCCTCCGGAATGCCGAGCTTGTCGAGCGCGACCTTCGCGATGCGCTGCAGTTTCGCGCCCTGCGCGATTTCGATATCAGACGCCATGAATCATCGACTCCCTTGCGGTGGAATTCTTCTTTCGCTCAGCCGTAGACTCAACCGTACATCAGCTTGAGCGTGCCGCCGTTGCCGTAGCCCGGATCGCCCGGGCGCGCGCCGCCCTTGCTCACTTTCACCGCGCAGTACTTGAACGCCGGGATCTTGCCGAAGGGGTCGAGCACCGGGTTGGTGAGCAGGTTGGCTGCCGCCTCGTAGAACGCGAACGGGATGAACACCGCGCCGCGCGGCGTGCCGTCGTCGGCGCGCGCGTAGAGCGCGATCTCGCCCCGGCGCGAGGCGACCGTGATCACCTCGCCCGGCGCGGCGCCGAGCGCCTCGAGGTCGAGCGGATGCATCGAGGCCACCGGTTCGGGCTCGATCGCGTCCAGCACGCCCGAGCGGCGCGTCATCGCGCCGGTGTGCCAGTGCTCGAGCTGGCGGCCGGTGATCAGCACCATCGGGTAGTGGCGGTCCGGGCGCTCGTCGGCCGGGATCAGGTCGGCCGGGACGAACTTCGCCCTGCCGGTGGCGGTCGGGAAGTGGGTGCGGAACACCACCGGCTCGCCCGGGTCGCCCTCGTTCTCGCACGGGTAGACCACGCACGAGTCGCGCTCCAGGCGCTCCCAGGTGATGCCGGCGATGGAATTCATGCCCCGGCGCATTTCCTCGAATACATCGCGTGGTTTCTGGTACGACCAATCCAGGCCCAGTCTTTTTGCCAATTGCACGATGATCCAAAGATCCTCGCGCGCGTCGCCGGGCGAATCGATCGCCTTGCGCGCCAGCTGCACCATGCGGTCGGTGTTGGTGAAGCTGCCGTCCTTTTCCGGAAACGCGGTCGCCGGCAGCACCACGTCGGCCATGTACGCGGTCTCGGTGAGGAAGATGTCCTGCACCACCAGGTGCTCGAGCCCCGCCATCGCCTCGCGCGCGTGCGCCACGTCCGGGTCCGACATCGCCGGGTTCTCGCCCATGATGTACATGCCGCGGATCTTGCCCGCCTTGGCGGCGTTCATGATCTCGACCACGGTCAGGCCGGGCTTCGCGTCGAGCTTCGTGCCCCACAGCGCCTGGAAGCGCTTCTGCGCTTCGGGATTGTCGACCCGCTGGTAGTCCGGATACATCATCGGGATCAGGCCGGAGTCCGACGCCCCTTGCACGTTGTTCTGCCCACGCAGCGGGTGCAGGCCGGTGCCCGGCCGCCCGACCTGGCCGGTCATCAGGGTGAGCGCGATCAGGCAGCGCGCGTTGTCGGTGCCGTGCACGTGCTGCGAGATGCCCATGCCCCACAGGATCATCGAGCCCTTCGAGGTCGCGAACATGCGCGCCACCTCGCGGATCGTCGGCGCCGGGATGCCGCACAGCGGCGCCATCTTCTCCGGCGAGTAGTCCTTCGCGTTTTCTTTCAGCGCCTCGAAGTTGCTGGTGCGCTGCTTGACGAAGTCCTTGTTGACCAGCCCTTCGTCGATGATGGTGTGGATCATCGCGTTCAGCAGCGCGACGTCCGTGTCGGGGTTGAACTGCAGGAAGTGCGTCGCGTGGCGCGCAAGCTCGGTGCGGCGCGGGTCGGCCACAATCAATTTAGTACCGCGCTGGGCGGCGTTCTTCATCCAGGTCGCCGCCACCGGGTGGTTCACGGTCGGGTTGGCGCCGATCAGGAACACCACCTCGGCCTTGAGCACGTCGCTGACCTGGTTCGACACCGCGCCCGAGCCCACGCCCTCAAGCAGCGCCGCGACCGACGAGGCGTGGCACAGGCGCGTGCAGTGGTCGACGTTGTTGGTGCCGAAGCCGGCGCGCACCAGCTTCTGGAACAGGTAGGCCTCTTCGTTGGAGCCCTTGGCCGAGCCGAAGCCGGCCAGCGCGTAGCGATCTTGATCTCTTATCTGTTTCAGTTTGTCAGCCGCAAAGTCGAGCGCCTCGTCCCAGGTCGCCTCGCGGAAGACCTCGGACCAGTTCGCCGGGTCGACCACGAAGTCGGCGCCCTTGGCGACGCCTTGCTTGCGGATCAGCGGCTTGGTCAGCCGGTGCGGATGGTGCGCGTAGTCGAAGCCGTAGCGCCCCTTGACGCACAGCCGGCCGTGGTTGGCCGGGCCGTCGCGCCCGGTGACGAAGCGGATCTTGTTGTCGCCCACGTGGTAGGTGAGCTGGCAGCCGACGCCGCAGAACGGGCACAGCGACTCGACCGTCTTGTCGACCTTCGCCAGCCCGGCTTCGCGCGCCGGCATCAGCGCGCTGGTGGGACAGGCCTGGACGCACTCGCCGCAGGCGACGCAGGTCGACTCGCCCATCGGGTCGTCGAAGTCGAACACGATCTTCGATTGCTCGCCGCGGAAGGCGTAGCCGATGACGTCGTTGACCTGCTCCTCGCGGCAGGCGCGCACGCAGCGGGTGCACTGGATGCAGGCATCCAGATTCACCGCGATCGCCGGGTGGGTGAGGTCCGCCGGCGGCTGCTTTCTCGCTTCGAACCTGGGCAGGCCCAGGTCGAGCTTGCGCGCCCACTGGTCGAGCTCGGAGTCGAGCCGGTATTCCTTCTCCGGCATGTCCGACAGCAGCAGCTCGAGCACCATCTTCTGCGAGGCGCGCGCGCGCGCCGAGTCGGTGATGACCTCCATCCCGGCCGTGGGGTAGCGGCAGCACGAGGGCGCGAGCACGCGCTCGCCCTTGATCTCGACCACGCAGGCGCGGCAGTTGCCGTCGGGCCGCAGGCCCGGCGCGTAGCAAAGGCGCGGGATCTCCACTCCGTGCCGCGCCGCGGTCTCGATGATCGGCTCGTCGGGGCGGCCGACGACCGTCTTGCCGTCGAGCTTGAACTCGATCGGCATGGTGGCGATTTGGTCGTTGCTGGCACGTTCCATCAGCTCACCTCGTGCGGAAAGAATTTCATCACGCTCAGCGCCGGGTTCGGCGCCGCCTGCCCCAGGCCGCAGATCGACGCGTCCATCATCGCCTGCGACAGCTCGCCGAGCAGCGCCTGGTCCCACTTGCGTTCGCCCATCAGCGCAAGCGCCTTGGCGGTGCCGACCCGGCACGGGGTGCACTGGCCGCAGGACTCGTCGCGGAAAAAGCGCATCAGGTTCTGCGCCGCCTGGCTCGCCTTGTCGCGCTCCGACAGCACCACGATCGCGGCCGAGCCGATGAAGCAGCCGTGCGCCTGCAATGTGTCGAAGTCGAGCGGCACGTCGGACAGACTCGCGGGCAGGATGCCGCCCGAGGCGCCGCCCGGCAGGTAGGCGTAGAGCTCGTGCCCGTCCTGCATCCCGCCGCAGTACTCCTCGATCAGCTCCCTGACCGTGATCCCGGCCGGCGCCAGGTGCACGCCGGGCTTTTTCACCCGGCCCGAGACCGAGAACGAGCGCAGCCCCTTCCGGCCGTGGCGGCCGTGCCCGGCGAACCACTTGGCGCCCTGCTCGACGATCTGGCGCACCCAGAGCACCGTTTCCATGTTGTGCTCGAGCGTGGGGTAGCCGAACAGCCCGACCTGCGCGACGTAGGGCGGGCGCAGGCGCGGCATGCCGCGCTTGCCCTCGATCGATTCGATCATCGCCGACTCCTCGCCGCAGATGTACGCCCCCGCGCCGCGGCGCAGGTGAATCGGCGGCAGCGCGCAGGGAGGTTTCGCTTTCAGCTTTTTCAGTTCATCTTCCAGAATTTTTCTGCAGCCCGCGTATTCATCCCGCAGATAAACATAAATTTCACCGACCCCCGCGCACCAGGCCGCGACCAGCATGCCTTCGAGGAAGCGGTGCGGGTCGCGCTCGAGAAACCAGCGGTCCTTGAAGGTGCCGGGCTCGCCCTCGTCGAGGTTGACCGCCATCAGGCGCGGTGCGGGCTCGGCCGCGACCAGGCGCCATTTGCGCCCGGCGGGAAATCCCGCGCCGCCCAGGCCCCTCAGGCCCGAGTCCTCCATGATCTTGGTGATCTCGTCGCGCGTGCGCTTGCCCGCCAGGCAGTCGGCGAGCAGGCCGTAGCCGCCGTTCTTGCGGTAGGCCTGGTAGTCGAAGTATTTGGTCTCGGGGCAGGTAAGCGACCTGCTCGCGACGGCCTGCGCAACGTTCTCCACGGTCGCATTGCCGACCGGGTTCTGGCCCACCACCGCGCACGGCGCCGCCTCGCAGCGCCCGACGCAGGGCGCGTGCACCACCCGCACCTCGGCCCCCAGCACCTCGGGCAGGCGGTGCAGCAGCTCGTGCGAACCCGCCAGCTCGCAGGCGATCGAGTCGCACACCCGCACCGTCACCGCCGCCGGCTTCGAGCCGTCCTTGACCACGTCGAAGTGGTGATAGAAGGTCGCCACCTCGTACACCTCCGCCAGCGCCATGCGCAGCTCCTGCGCCAGCGCCGCCAGGTGCGCCGCCGACAGCTGGCCGCAAGCATCCTGGATCCGGTGCAGATGCTCGATCAGCAGGTCGCGCCGGCGCGGCGCCTGGCCGAGGAGCTTCTTCACCTCCGCCAGGGCCCGCGGATCGACCGTGCGGCCCTTGAGCGTCGACCGGACCCCGCCTTTTCCCTTTCGCTTCACGCTGCTGCGCCTCCTTGGTTCGGGACCATTATCCGGCATGGGGTCGCCGCGAACGATTGACTGCGGTCAAGCCCGGGCAGGCGTCACTCCATATACTGGCGCGCGAAAGGACTTGCTTATATGACACCTGCGGCAAAGAAAATTCCCGCCACCCTTGTTCCCGGCGACGGCATCGGCCCCGAAATCGTCGCCGCGGTGGTCGAGATCCTGAAAGCCGCCGGCGAGCCCTTCGCCTGGGAGCGCCACGACGGCGGCATGAGCGCCATCAAGAAGCACGGCGACCCCCTGCCGCCCGGCCTGCTCGCCTCCATCCGCCGCACCGGCCTCGCCCTCAAGGGCCCCCTCACCACCCCGGTCGGCGGCGGCTTTCGCTCGGTCAACGTGCGCCTGCGCGAGGAATTCGGCCTGTTCGCCAACGTGCGCCCGGTGAAGAGCATCGTCCCCGGCGGACGTTTTGAGCACATCGACCTCGTCCTCATCCGCGAAAACGTCGAAGGCCTCTACCTCGCCTGGGAACACTACCTCGCCATCGGCAACGACCCGCAGGCCGTCGCCATCTCCTCCGGCGTCAACACCCGCGCCGGCGGCGAGCGCATCGCCCGGTTCGCCTTCGACTACGCGAAAAAGAACGGCCGCAAAAAAGTCACCATCGTCCACAAAGCCAACGTCCTCAAAGCCCTCACCGGCCTGTTTCTCGAAGCCAGCCGCGCCACCGGCGAGAAATACAAAAAGAAACTCAAGACCGACGACCGCATCGTCGACGCCTGCGCCATGCAACTCGTCCTCAACCCCTGGCAATTCGACGTCATCCTCACCACCAACCTGTTCGGCGACATCCTCTCCGACCTCATGGCCGGCCTCGTCGGCGGCCTCGGCATGGCCCCCGGCGCCAACATCGGCGACAAAGCCGCCATCTTCGAAGCCGTCCACGGCTCCGCCCCCGACATCGCCGGCAAAGGCATCGCCAACCCCCTCGCCCTCCTGCTGGCCGCCTGCCTCATGCTCGACCACGTCAACAAGAAACCCACCGCCGACCGCATCCGCCACGCCATCGACCGCGTCATCCGCGACGACGGCCTGCGCACCCCCGACCTCGGCGGCAAAGCCAAGACCAAAGACTTCACCCGCGCGGTCATTAAGCGCCTCAAGTAAGGACGCTGGGATAAATCTAGCGCCCCGGCGTACAGAGGTGGCCCCAAGAAATCGGACAGCGGGTTAAGTGAAGATTCTGCTCTAATTCGCGGCGCGAGCCGCATGAATAGGAGCAAGGCAGATGAAACGACCCCGCCGCAACCACTCGGCGACGTTTAA
>DAHVFK010000134.1 GCA_027317055.1 Betaproteobacteria bacterium
TGCCTCCGGGCATAACCTCGATCGTTCGGGCCGACCTCGAACGAAGCGGGCTGTTCCGCGGGCTCGAGGTGCCGCCGCTGACGCCGCAGCCGACGGAGGCGTCGAACGTCGACTATGCCGAATGGCGTTCGCGGCTGGCGGACGCCCTGGTGCTTGGCTCGGTCGCGGCGCGTCCCGACGGGCGCTACGAGGTGCGCTTCAGGCTGTTCGATGTGGTGAAGCAGGCGCCGCTCGGCGGAGTCGCCTACACGCTCGCCACGGACCAGGCACGCGCGACCGCCCACCGGATCGCGGATTACGTGTACGAGAAGCTGACCGGCGTCAGGGGCGTGTTCTCTACGCGGATCGCCTACGTCGTCAAGCGCGCCAACCGTTACGAGCTGCAGATCGCCGACGCCGATGGCGCAGACGAAGAAACGGCGCTTGCCTCGCTCGAGCCGATCATCTCGCCAACGTGGGCTCCGGACGGCAAGCGTCTTGCCTACGTTTCGTTCGAGAACAAGAAGCCGGTGGTCTACGTGCATTCGCTGCTGGACGGTAAGCGCCACGTGGTGGCGAACTTCAAGGGATCGAACTCCGCCCCGGCGTGGTCGCCGGACGGAAGCAAGCTCGCGGTCTCGCTTTCGCGCGACAGCGGCTCGCAGATCTATCTGATCAATCCCGACGGCAGCGGCGTGCGCCGGCTGACCTACAGCAGCGCGATCGACACCGAGCCGTTCTTCTCGCCTGACGGCCAGTTCATCTATTTCACTTCGGACCGCGGGGGCAGCCCGCAGATCTACCGCATGCCGGCGACCGGGGGTGATGCCCAGCGCATTACCTTCGACGGTACATACAACGTATCCCCGCGCGTAAGTCCCGACGGAAAGAGCCTCGCCTATATCGCGCGCAACAGCGAAGGCAAGTTCCAGGTCGCGCTGCTCGACCTCACGACCCAGCAGGTACAGATCCTGACCGACAGCGACCGTGATGAATCTCCTAGCTTTGCCCCCAACGGCCGGATGATCCTGTACGCGACGGTCATCGGCGGCCGCGGCGTGCTGTCGGCGGTGTCGGTCGACGGCCGGGTCAGGCAGCGTCTCACCGTCAATGCGGGCGACGTGCGTGAGCCGGCCTGGGGTCCCTTCATTCAGTAAAGGAGAATCGAAATGCGCGCAATTCTTATCTCAGCGCTGCTCGCGTTGCTTGCCGGGTGCGCGAGTGCGCCGATGTCGTCGGAGCAGCCGCCGGCGGGCGTCGAGGAACGCAGTCCGGGTGCGACCGGGGTCCAGAGCCAGGGAGTCGAAGGCAAGGGAGTCACCGGGGTGGACCTCACCGGGCAGAAGGGCGCCGGGCCGAAAGCGTTGACCGATCCCTCGAGTATTCTGTCGAAGCGCTCGATCTATTATGATTTCGATAAGTTCGACGTTAAGGACGAGTACAAGCCTATGATCGAGGCTCATGCAGCGTACCTGCGCGATCATCCGGAGGCCAAGGTGCTGATCCAGGGCAATACCGACGAGCGCGGCAGCCGCGAATACAACGTCGCGCTCGGGCAGCGGCGCGCGGACGGGGTGAAGAAGCTGATCCTGTTGCTGGGCGCGAGAGAGGACCAGGTCGAGGCGGTGAGCTTGGGCGAAGAAAAGCCCAAGGCCCAGGGTACCAGCGAGGAAGCCTACGCGCAGAACCGGCGTTGCGACATCCTCTACAAGGGTGAATATTGATGCGCGACCTGGGCGCTCGCTTGCTGCTTGTCGGCGCGCTGCTTGCGCCGTTCGCGCTGCCGCACGGCGCGAATGCGGCGTTGTTCGGCGACGACGACAAGCTCAACGCGCTGCGCACGCAGGTCGATGCGAACCAGAAGGCGATCGACGTTAGGCTGTCCAAGCTCGAGGCGAGAGCGGCGGACCGTAGCGCGATCCTCGACTTGGCCGGGCAGCTCGATCAGCTTCGCTCGGATCTCGCGCGCCTGCGCGGCCAGGTCGAGGTGCTGACGAACCAGATCGAGACGGCCGAGAAGCGGCAGAAGGACCTGTACCTAGATATCGACACCAGGCTGCGCAAGCTCGAGCAGGCGCGGGAGCAGGCCGCCGCGGCGACCACGCAGCCGGCAACGGGCGAGGCACCGGCAACGCCGGCCGAGACCAAGGCCTACGAAGCGGCGCTGAATCAGTTCAAGCTCGGCAACTATCCGCTGTCTATTTCCGCCTTCGAGGGCTTCCTCGTCACCTACCCGTCGAGCTCGCTCGCGCCGTCTGCACAGTACTGGATCGGAAACGCCTACTACGCACAGCGCGACTACAAGAAGGCGATCGCCAGCCAGGAAAAACTTCTCTCGGCGTGGCCGGACAGCTCCAAGGCACCCGATGGGATGCTCAATATCGCCAGCTCGCAGGAAGCAAGCGGCGATCGGCGCGGTGCGCGCAAGACGCTCGAGGACCTGCTGGCGAAGTACCCCGCGAGCCCTGCCGCTGCGAGCGCGAAGCAGCGCCTGCAGGGGCTGCGGCGCTGAAGCTTAACGCGGTCGTTCTGCTATCGGGCGGGCTCGACTCCGTCACCACCCTGGCTTGGGCCTTGCGCGAGGGCTACGCCTGCCACGCACTTTCGGTGGACTACGGCCAGCGCCACGCGGCCGAGCTCGCGGCCGCGCGTGCGATCGCCGCGCGGCTGGGCGCCGCGCAGCACCGCACCGTCAGGCTCGACCTGACCGTGTTTGGCGGCTCCGCGCTGACCGATCGCGCGATCGGCGTTCCAACGGACGGTGCCGCGCCCGGCATTCCGGTCACCTACGTTCCGGCACGCAACACGATTCTCCTTTCGCTCGCACTCGCCTGGGCCGAGGTGATCGACGCGCGCCACATCTTCATCGGCGCCAATGCGATCGACTACTCGGGCTATCCGGATTGCCGGCCGGAATACCTGCGCGCCTTCGAGGCCATGGCGAATCTCGCGACCAAGGCGGCGGTCGAAGGGCGGCGTATCGAGGTGTGCGCTCCGCTCATCGACCTTTGCAAGGCTAGGATCGTGCAGCTTGCGCTCGAGCTCGGCATTGACCCGGCGCAGACCGTGACCTGCTATCAGCCCGACGCCGAGGGGCGCGCGTGCGGGGTCTGCGACGCCTGCCGCATCAGGCGCGCGGGCTTCGAGGCGGCGGGTATTCCCGACAGCACCCGTTATCAGCTGCGTTGATGGGCTCCTTCACGCGTCCGATCGGGCGCGGCGGGAGGCTGCGCTATATTTCCCCGTTGCGTTCCGACACTGACGGGAGGAGGCCCGCGTGAACGAAGTCAACCCTGCACAACTCGCGCACTACGTCGCCTGGGGAGCGTTCGCGCTCGCGTTCGTGTTCGGCGCGGTGGGCAACAAGACCGATTTCTGCACCATGGGCGCGGTGTCCGACTGGGTCAATATCGGCGACTTCAACCGCATGCGCATGTGGCTGCTCGCGATCGCGGTCGCAGTGCTGGGCGCCAACGCGCTGCAGCTGGCCGGGGTGGTCAACCTGTCGAAGTCGATCTACCAGACTCCGAGCTTCACCTGGCTTTCGTACATCGTCGGCGGCTTCCTGTTCGGCGTCGGCATGACGCTCGGCTCCGGATGCGCCTCGAAGACGCTGATCCGGATCGGCGCCGGCAACCTCAAGTCGGTGGTCGTGTTCGTATTTCTGGGCATCGCCGCCTACATGACCCTGCGCGGGCTGTTCGGCGCGTTCCGCGTCGACGTGCTGGAGAAGGCATCGCTCACGCTGCCCGGCGGGCAGGATCTGCCGAATCTGATGGCGAGGGCGACCGGAATCGGAAAGAGAACCTGGGTCGAGATCCTCTCCCTCGTCATCGGCGGCGGGCTGCTCGCGTTCGTCTACTCGAGTCGCAGCTTCCGCTCGAACTTCGATTACACGCTGGGAGGCGTCATCACCGGGCTGGTCGTGGTTGGCGGCTGGTACGTCAGCGGCCACATCGGCTACCTGGCCGAAGACCCGAACACGCTGCAGGAAGCCTTTATTGCCACCAACACCGGGCGCATGGAGTCGTTCTCGTTCGTCTCACCGGTGGCCTTCACGCTCGAATACCTGATGTTCTGGACCGACACGACGAGGATCATCACCTACGGCATCGCCTCCGCGGCGGGCGTGATCGCGGGCTCCGCAGCCTACGCGCTCGCCACGCGCACATTCCGGTGGGAGAGCTTCCGCGACGCGGCCGATACGGGTAATCACATGCTCGGCGGCATCCTGATGGGTTTCGGCGGCATCACGGCCCTCGGATGCACGATCGGGCAGGGCATCTCCGGCTTCTCGACCCTGGCGCTCGGATCGATCATGACCTTTGTTGCGATCGTCGCCGGCGCCGCCTCGACCATGAAATTCCAGTACTGGCGCATGTTGCGCGAGGCTTGAACTCGGGCAAGCAAATCCTGCCGATTCGTTGACGCTCAACCGCTGAACGCTTAAAATCGCGCCCTTTCTCCGGGTCGTTAGCTCAGCTGGTAGAGCAGCGGACTTTTAATCCGTTGGTCGGCGGTTCGAATCCGCCACGGCCTACCAACACATCAAGGGGTTAGCAAGAACGCTGGGCCCTTTTCGTTTGGGTTTGTGTAGTTCTGGTGTAACCGGGCGCCGGAACTTGCTTCAGGCCGCTTCCTCATACCGTCTCTGCAGCAGATCCATAGCGGCTCGAATATGGGATCCATTGGCGTGTGCGTAGCGCTCCACCATCGCCAGCGTCTTGTGGCCCGAAATCCGCTTGACGGTGGGCAGATCCACACCGGATTGGACGAGGTGGGTTATCGCGGTATGCCGCAGCGTGTGCCTAACAACTACCCTCGGGTCGAGCCCGGCTGCGGAAATGACACGGCAATATGCTTTCCGAACATCTCGTGTATGACCCTGTCTCGCATGTGTTGAGGGGAAGAGCCAGGGCGTGTCTTCGGGAAGTGCAGCAATCCGGGCTCTTAGAGTATCGCCCAGGCGTGTGGTGATTGGTTGTTCGCGAGGCCCAGCCTTCGCGCTTGGAATGAAGATGCTCATACGTGCTAGGTCAACATTCTCCTTGCGAATCGAAAGGATCTCTGTTGTTCGCATCGCGGTTTCGAGACCAATCAAAATGAATAGATGGATCTGTGGATTGGCATCCGCCTTGCCGCGATCAACTACGCGCTTGACCTGCTCGACTGTCAAATAGGTTATCCGGCCTTCGCCCTCCTTGAATCGCCTCACCCTTACGGAGCGGCTTTGCAGCCAACCCCATTCGACTGCCTTATTCAGCATATGGGATACCACTGCAAGCTCCCGATTTATCGTTGCCACGGTGGTCTTTTGCGCTTGTCTATGAGGACGAGGAGGCTGCCTCTTTGCACCAGCGCTTACCCTATCACCGCCACGGAGTGACAGTTCATCTCGGCGGTGTCGCTTGTAGCGCTCAATATCCAGCGTGTTCATCTTCGACAAGGGCATTTCGCCGAAGAAGGGAATGACGTGAAGTTCAAGACGTCTGCGCTTCATTGCCAAGTCTTTACCTTCCTCTTCGCCGAGCCTGGACAGATACTTCTCTGCCGCGTGACGGAAACGCAATGCAACCTTACGTCCCTTGGGGAGTGCAAGACGCTCGTGCTTTGCGTCCTGGCGCACTTGCTCGATGAAATCTTCGGCTTGTGTTCGCGTGGTTCCGTCCGATTCACGCCCGATGACTCGGTGAATTCGTTGACCATCCACCATGACATTGACCTTGAACACTCCGTCGCCGTTGCATAGGCGTTCGAAACTGATTCCGTGCTCCATGATGGGTTTCCCGGGGGCCGCCTTACGCATCTCCGGGCGCGTTAGCTTTTGAAATGCCTTGGCCATGTGATTAACCTCCCGTTCGACGAATTTCGATGTCCTTAGCGAGATCGCTTTCAGTAGATTCCTCGTTCCCGATCTTTGTGAGGTGTTCCCAGGCCGCGCGCACGTTCTTGAGTTTGCACGTCTCCACAGATTGCTTCTCAGGGGATGTCCAAAAGGCGGGATGTCCTTTGATCGCCTTGAATATAAGCTCCTCGCTGTAGCTGAGAAGCTGCGGGTACGCGAAGGCGAGTTTGATCAACCGGTCTGCAGGGTCGATGTCCCATACTTCATCGACCACGTTCTGCACCGTCTTCGTGGTGGACCTGATGCTTAACTCCCGAACAGTCCGGGAGAGCGCCCATTCAATGAAGGATGACAACGTCTGGTTGTTGTGGACGCGAGCACCAAGGTCCGACGCGAACTTCAGCCTCGCGTCCAGGCGCACGGCGACGTTGATTGACCGGGGCAGTTTTCGAACTTCCCGGCGTAGCTTCCATGGCTTTTTTGTACCCATCGGCCCCTCTTGGATTCCAGCGCTATAGTGCCCTAGCCGTAGTGCGCTGTCAAGTATGCTCTGCAGTGTGCTACACTATGTCCATGGAGGTAATGTTCCCGCTGGTTATATGACTTGGCTTGATTGGTCGCCCCGATGGCGGGGCTGCGGTCGAGACCGGTGCGGGACCTTCACATCAACCAAGGGAGGATCACATGACACAGATACTTAAAGAAGGAATGCAGCCACCCAGTAGTATTTCGATGTATCCCGATGGCCGGATGACGGCTCAAGGCGCGGCGGATTATCTCGGGCTCAGTTCCAAAACGCTTGCGTCCAAAAGATGCCTCGGGACAGGCCCAAGGTTCATTTCTCGGGGCCGCATTTACTACTTCAAAACGGACCTCGACGAGTGGCTAAATGAGGGCGGTCGCCACACGAGCACTGCTCAGCTCCGCCGCAGCAAAGCTCAAGGAGAGAGCACATGAAAAGCGCGATAAACACGCCAAGGCGGCCGCGCAAATCTGGCTCTCCAAATAGCATCGATGCGGTTCAAGCCCTGATCATGTTTCTTGAAGACATGGACCGTGAGGGTCGGATCATGTACGTCGATGCGGCTAACGGGTACGCCTTCATGAAGGTAGCTGAACATCTCGTCGAGGTAACTGAACAAAATTCTCACCTGTTTCCCAAACCCGCGGTGTCGATCCCAATAACGGTGAGAGTAATCAAGGACGACATAAGCTCACGTTCAACCCGGCCGTCAGAGCCAGCGACTACAGATCTATTGGGCCCGCTAGAGAAGATGGCGCTATGACTGCGACTTTGCCTCTAAGAACGTGCGCGGACAATGATGTAGAAGAAAGGTTGTCAATCGCGTTCTTCAACAACGTTCGCGACGTTACGCCTGGACCCCAGCAAAACATCGAGTGGGAGCAGCTCGTCAAGCGCCTGCGCAAGCGGGACATTCGCGAAGCGAAAGATGGGCCGCTATTCAGTCTCGTGGCCATGCGGCCCGGGTCTACTCGAGGGATAGCTGGAGTCACTGCGCTGTCAGGCGCAGTCCTGGATCTTGATGAGGTTCCGGACTTGGCGGCGGTGCAAGCTAGTATCGCCGGGTTCGAGTACGTCCTGTACACCACCCATAGCCACGGGGAGAAGGGTAGTCGCTGCCGGCTTGTTCTGCCCTTCAAGAGGCCGATTGCTCCGAACGAGTGGGCGGCTGTATGGGTGGCACTGAACGAGCTTCTCGGAGGTGTGCTGGATCCGAACGCAAGTGATATCGCCCGAATCAGCTACCTTCCGAGTTGCCCGAAGAGTCGGGAGCATCTCGCCACGTTCAATCACAACCGCGGTGCCTGGGTGGATCCGGAAGCATTGCTTCGGACTAGTCCCAGCGTCACCGGGGACGCCTCCAACGTCATTCGACTGGACACCTACAAGTGGAACTACAAGAGTAATGCCGCGGCAGTGGGTGGCATCCGGTTGTCGCCCGATGACTCCCAGGGCGCAAGTAAGGGTAGCAGAAATGATGCTTTGACGCGGCTTCTCGGGCGTTGGTTTGGACAAGGTTTGAGTAGCGAAGAAGCGCTTGCCAAGGCCCGAGAGTGGAACACGCTCAATCGACCTCCGCTTCCCGACGAAGAAGTGCTGCGCACGCACGCGAGCATCGCGCGCAAGCATGAGTCGTCGATGAGTTCCTCCGTGAGCCCGATACAGCCAAGCGAGGTAGTTGTACTCGCGTCCCGGCGTCACACTGTCAGCTGGGGCACAGCGAATGCGGTGAAGCCACTCTTCAGTCTTGAGGCAGCGCGAATCGACCGGCTGATCAG
>DAHVFK010000135.1 GCA_027317055.1 Betaproteobacteria bacterium
GCCGAAGTTCGTCATCGGCGACGACTCGGGCTTTTCCGACCCGGCCTTCATCAGCGCGGTCGGCAACCTGGCCCAGGGCGCGCTCAACCGCAGCGCCTGGAACATCGGCGCCAAGGACAGCACCACCTGGCGCATCAACGAGATGTACAAGGCCAAGACCGGGCGCGATCTCGACGACACCAGCGGGCGCGACATGCAGGCGGCGTTCACGCTGATGGACGCGATCAACCGCGCCGGCTCGACCAAGCCGGAGGCGATCAGGACCGCGCTGCAGGCGACCGACCTCAAGCCGAGCCAGCTCATGATGGGCTATCGCGGCGTGAAGTTCGACTCGACCGGACAGAACACGCTCGCCGCGACCTATCTCATCCAGCTGATCGGCGACCAATATGTCGCGGTGTGGCCGGAAAGCGCCGCGCAGCACGCCCTGGTCTATCCTTTCAAGGGCTGGAAATAAGGGCGGGTACGCGCCATCCGCTGTGGGGGGCACAGCGTGATGATTCTGCTGCAGGTGATCGTAGCCGGCCTCCTCATCGGGGCCGTCTACGCCCTGTTCTCTTCCGGCCTTACGCTGGTGTGGGGCATGATGAACGTGATCAACTTCGCCCACGGCGAGTTCGTCATGCTCGGCATGTACGTCGCCTTCTGGGCTTTCACGTTGGCGCATTTCGGCGTCGCGAGCTTCAGCGCGGCGGCGGCGGTGGTCCTGTTCATGCTCGGCGTGCTGGTCTATCTCGCGCTCATCCGGCACGTCATGCGCGGGCCCATGCTGGCGCAGATTCTTTCCACCTTCGGACTGCTGCTGGTGCTGCGCTATGCGGCGTTCTGGGCCTTCGGCGCGAACTTCGTCAGCCTGCCCGACGGCATCCTCGGCCCGAGCCTGAACGTGGGCGGGATTCTGCTCAGCGCGCCCAAGCTGGTGGCGGGCGTCGTCGCGCTGGCGGTCACCATCGGTATGCACTTGCTGCTGACTCGCACCATGCTCGGCAGCCGCATCCTGGCGGTCGCCGAGGACCGCAACGCCGCCATGCTGATGGGCATCCGGCCCGACCGCATGCAGGCGATCGCCTGGGGCCTCTCGGGCGCGAGCGCGGGCATCGCGGGCGCCCTGATCGCGACCTTCTTTCCGATCTCCGCGACGGTCGGTGAATCCCTCGGCCTGATCGCCTTCGTGGTGGTGACTTTCGGCGGCTTCGGCAGCGTGCCGGGGGCGATGATCGCCGGCCTCATCATCGGCCTGATCGAATCTCTCTCGGCGTACTACGTCGGGCCGGTCTACCAGGACGTGTTCGTGTACGCGCTGTTCGTGCTGGTGCTCTGGATCCGGCCGCGCGGCCTGATGGGGAAGGCCTGATGCGCCGTGCCGGCTGGGTCGCGCTGGCGGCGGTGCTGCTGCTGTTCCCGCTCAGCTTCAACAACCCCTATTACGAGCAGCTCGGCTCGCTGGTGCTGCTGGCGGCGATCTCCGCTTCGGCCTGGAATCTGATCGGCGGCTTTGCGGGGCAGGTCTCGGTCGGCAACGCTGTGTTCTTCGGCGCCGGCGCCTACATGCCGCTGCTGTTCTACAAGCTGTGGCAGGTGAGCCCGCTGCTCGGTTTTCCGGCGGGCATCGCGGTCAGCCTCGTTATCGCGGTGGTGATCGGCATCCCGACCCTGCGCCTGAGCGGTCACTATTTCAGCATGGCAACCATTGCGGTCGCGGAGCTGATCCGCATCGTGGTGAGCAACTGGGACTTCCTCGGCGCGGCGATCGGCCTTACCGGCCCGGCGACGCCGCGCGGCTGGTGGGACCTGGTGTTTCGCAGCTCAAATCCTTATTACTACATGTTTCTCGCCGTGCTGGTGACGCTGCTTGCGATCACTTACGCCATCCAGCGCAGCCGCTTCGGCTACGACCTGCGCGCGAGCCGCGGCGGCGAGCGGGCGGCGCGCAGCCTCGTCGTGCCGGTGAGCAGCTACACGCTGTATGCGTTCATGCTGAGCGCGACCTTCACCTCGCTCGCGGGCTCGCTGTACGTGGTCAAGTTCGGCTTCATCGATCCGGGCAGCGGCTTCGGCATCCTGGTGTCGATCAACATGGTGCTGATCGCGGCGCTGGGCGGCGCCGGGCGCCTGTTCGGGCCGCTGCTCGGCGCCGCGATCCTGATCCCGCTGCAGACCGAGACCAACAACCTGTTCGGCGGCGGCGGAACGGGACTGACCTATATTCTCTACGGCGGGATCATCGTCCTTATCGCCCGCTTCGAGCCCGGCGGACTGTTCGAGATGTGGGACCGCCTGCGCGCAAAGTGGGGCTCGCATGCTGCTTAGGGCCGAGGACGTGCAAATGGACTTCGGCGGCTTTCGCGCGCTGTCGGGCGCGTCGCTCGACATCGCGCAGGGCGAGATCATCGGCCTGATCGGCCCCAACGGGGCGGGAAAGTCGACCTTCTTCAACTGCCTGGTGGGCGATCTGACGCCCAGCGGCGGGCGGGTGCTGCTGAACGAGCACGACGTGACGCGCGCCACGCCCGAGGCCCATGCCCGGCTCGGCATCGGGCGCAGCTTCCAGGTTCCGGCCACGTTCGAGGACCTGACCATTCTAGAGAACGTCATGGTGGGTGCCTTCCTGCGTCATGCCCGCGTGCGCGAAGCGCGCGCGCAGGCGCAGCGCGTGCTCGAGCTCACCGGCCTCGATGCGCTCGCCGACCACAAGGCCAAGAGCCTCGGCACGCCGGGGCGCAAGCGGCTGGAAATCGCGCGGGTGCTGGCGACCGAGCCCAAGCTGATGCTGCTCGACGAGGCGCTCGCCGGCCTGACTCCGGTCGAGGTGCAGCAGGCGATCGAGCTGGTGCGCAGGATTCACCGCTCCGGCATCACGCTGGTCATCGTCGAGCACGTGATGGAAGTGATCCTGACCCTGGCCGAGCGGGTCGTCGTGTTCAATCAGGGCAAGGTGATCGCGCGCGGCACGCCGGCCGAGGTGGTGAACGACGAGGCGGTCATCGACGCCTACCTCGGCCATTCCCACGCGCGCCGGCACGGCAAGCATGCCTGAGCACACCGTGGATCTGCTCAAGGTCGAACATCTTGCGGTGCACTACGGCGACCTGGTCGGGGTGGCCGATGTCTCGATCGAGGTCCAGCCGGGCAGTATCGTGGCCCTGCTGGGCTCGAACGGCGCCGGCAAGACGACGACCTTGAACGCCATCGCCGGCCTGGTGCCGGCGAGCAAGGGGTCGATCGAATGGCGCGGCGAGAACATCGCGCGCCAGCCGGCCTACGCCATCGTGCGCAAGGGGCTCGCCCTGTCACCCGAAGGCTGGCGCCTGTTCACCGGCCAGACCGTGGAGCAGAACCTGCGGCTCGGCACCACGCCGCTTGCCGACCGCAAACGCGCGCCCGAGATGCTCGAGCGCGTGTACGCGCTGTTCCCGCGGCTCATGGAACGGCTGCGGCAGCGCGCGGGCACCCTCTCCGGCGGCGAGCGCCAGATGCTCGCCCTCGGGCGCGCGCTGATGGGCGAGCCGAGGATCCTGATGCTCGACGAGCCGAGCCTCGGTCTCGCGCCTTCGATCATCGAAACGCTGTACGAGACGCTCGGCCGCCTGCACGACCAAGGTCTCACTCTGCTGATCGCCGAGCAGTCGATCCAGCTCGCGCTCGAGGTCGCCGACTACGCCTACGTGCTGCAGACCGGCCGCACCGTGCTCGACGGAACGGCCGAAAGCCTCGCCGCCGACCCGCAGGTGCGACGCATTTACCTCGGTCTCGAGACGGGCGAGGCCACCGGCTGAAGTCACGCTTCGGGCGGGACGATCGTCGGGTTGCGGCGCAGGCGAATGTCCTCAAGCCGGCGCGCCAAAGCGTCCTCGATGTCGGGCTGCACGGGCACGATGTAGAACGTGTCGCTGTTGACGGCATCGAATACGAGTCCGGCGATCGTCTCCGGTCGGAATCCGTGCTTGAGCAAGCCGCGCACCACCTCGCGCCACATTTGCATCTGCGGGCTGATCCGCACCTCGGCAGACCCCTCGGGCTTCAGTTCGCCGGGGCGGTTGCGCTCCGATTCGATGATCCTGGTGTCGACCCAGCCAGGGCACAGCACCGAGACCGAGAGCTTGGCCTTGCGCGCCTTCAGGTCCTTGTAGAGGATCTCGCTCAGCGCCACTACGCCGTGCTTGGAGACCGTGTACGGCGCGGCGGTCGCGCCCGTCACCAGGCCGGCGACCGAGGCCGTGTTGACGATGTGACCCGCTTCCCCCTGCGCAAGCATGCGCGGCACGAAATGGCGGATGCCATGCAACACGCCGCGCAAGTTAACCCCCAGCACCCAGTCCCAGTCCTCCAGCGGAAGGTTCCAGACCCCGTCGGCGCCCACGCCGCCGCTTACGCCCGCGTTGTTGCACAGGATGTGCACCTTGCCCCAGGCGTCGAAGGCGGCGTCGGCGAGGCGCTTGACGTCCTGCTCGCGCATCACGTCGGTGCGCACCGAGATGGCATGAGCGCCTTTCGCTTTGATCGCCGCCCGCGCCGACTCGAGCGGCGCGGTCTCGATGTCGGCCAGGACGATTTTCATCCCTGCCTGCGCGAAACGCGTCGCCAGCGCGAGCCCGATGCCGCTCGCCGCGCCCGTCACCACCGCCACCTTGCCCGTAAATTCGTTCATCCCGATCTACTCCTTGCGGCGGGTTCGAAGCGAGGGTTCGAAAATTCCATCACGCCGTCTTCGATCCGGCCGAAGCGCAGCGTCATGATGTCGCGCGCGTAATTCTGGCGCAGCCTCCAGGGCGGCTTCGAGCCCTGCTTCGGGAACAGGTGCAGCGAGCGCTGGATGTAGCCCGAGGAGAAATCGACCCAAGGCTCGCCGGCGAGATCGGGGTCGGCGTTGCGCGGCGTGCACTGCAGATAGCCGTGCTTTTGCATGTGATTCAGCAGGCGGCAGACGTATTCGCAGGTCAGGTCGCACTTCAGCGTCCACGACGCGTTGGTGTAGCCGAACGACGAGGCGAGGTTGGGCACCCCGCTGTACATCAGGCCCTTGTAGTTGTAGGTCCCGGCCGGATCGACGCGCTCGCCATCGACCGTGATTTGAAGGCCGCTCAGCACTTCCAGGTTCAGTCCGGTGGCGGTGACGATCAGGTCCGCCTCGAGTTCGGCGCCCGAAGCGAGCCTGATGCCGTTCTCGGTGAAGGTCTCGATCCGGTCGGTGACCACCGACGCCTTCTTGCTCCGGATCGCCATGAACAGGTCCGCATCGGGCACCAGGCACAGCCGCTGCTCCCAGGGTTTATAGCGCGGCCTGAAGTGCCGGTCGACGTCGTAGTCGGGACCGAGATAAGCGCGCACGCCGCCCAGGATCAGCTGCCTGGCACGCGCCGGGTTGCGCCGGCACAGGTTGAAGAAATACTGCTGCAGCATCACGCGCTTCCAGCGCGTGATGCCGTAGGCGAGCATCGACGGCAGCCATTTGCGCAGTCTGATGGCGCCTTCGTCTTTCGCCGGCCGCGCCACGACCCAGGTCGGCGAGCGCTGCAGCATGGTTACGTGCGCGGCCTTCTTCGCCAGCTCCGGCACCAGGGTGACCGCGGTGGCGCCGCTGCCGATCACGACCACGCGCTTGCCGGCGTAGTCGATGTCGCCGGTCCACTTCTGCGGGTGCACGATGCGGCCGGCGAATCGCTCCGCGCCGGGGAAATCGGGCGTATAGCCCTCCGAATACTTGTAGTAGCCGCCGCAGGCGAACAGGAAGTTGCAGCTGAACTGCACCGCCTCCTTCGCGCTGCCGCGCTCGGCGGCGACGGTCCAGAGCGCGTCCTGCGACGACCACGAGGCGCGCTTGACCTGGTGACCGAAGCGAATCTGGCGTTCGATGCCGTGCTCGCGCGCGGTGTCCCGCACGTACTTGAGGATCGACGGACCGTCCGCGATCGCGTTGGCTTGCTCCCACGGCCGGAACGAATAGCCGAGCGTATACATGTCCGAATCGGAGCGGATGCCGGGGTAGCGGAACAGGTCCCAGGTGCCGCCGATGGCGTCGCGGCCCTCGAGGATGGCGTAGGTCCTGCCGCGGCAGCGGGTCTGCAGGTGGTAGCCCGCGCCGATGCCCGACAGCCCCGCGCCGACAATCAGGACGTCGAAATGCTCGATGGTCATCTGGTGCAAGCCGCGATTTAGGTCACAGGATACCGCGCAGCACCTCGTGGGCCAGCGCCATGCTCGCGGTAAGCCCCGGCGACTCGATGCCGAACAGGTTGACCAGGCCGGGCACGCCGTGCTCGCGCGGGCCCTGGATCACGAAATCCGCCGCCGGCTCGCCGGGGCCGGAGATCTTGGGCCGGATGCCGGCGTAGCCCGGCGCGAGCGCACCGTCGGGAAGCGCGGGCCAGTAGCGCCGGATCGCGGCGTAGAAGCGCTCGGCGCGCTTGGGGTCGACCCGGTAGTCGATCGCATCGACCCACTCCACGTCCGGCCCGAAGCGCGCCTGCCCGGCGAGATCGAGCGTGACGTGCACGCCCAGCCCGCCGGGCTCGGGCACCGGGTACACCAGGCGCGAGAACGGCGCGCGGCGCGCGAGCGAATAGTAGTTGCCCTTGGCGTACAGCTCGCGCGGCACGAGCGCCTCGGGGAATCCCTCGATCAGCCGCGCCACGCTCGGCGCTCGGATCCCTGCGCTGTTGACCAGGAAGCGGGTGAGAATCGGATCCGCTCCGCTGACGTGCAATTCGATTCCTTCCTTGCGGACGAAACCCCTTTCAAGGCGGCTCCTGAGCGCGAGCATGGCGCCGTGGTCCTCGGCCTCGCCCAGGTAGGCGAGCATCAGGGCGTGGCTGTCGATGATTCCGGTCGAGGGCGAGTGCAGCGCGGCGACGCAGCGCAGCTCGGGCTCCCAGGCGAGCGCCTGCTCGCGAGTGACGAAGTCGACGTCCGGCACGCCGTTGGCATGCGCCCGCGCGCGTATGCGCTCGAGCTCGCCGCGCTGGGCCTCGTCGCCCGCGACGATCAGCTTGCCGCAGCGCCGGTGCGGCAAGCCGCGCGCGGCGCAGAATTCGTACAGGCGCTGGCGGCCGGCGACGCAGCTGGCAGCCTTGAGCGAGCCCGCGGGATAGTAGATACCGGCGTGGATCACCTCGGAATTGCGCGAGCTGGTGTGGGTGCCGATCGCGTCCTCGGCTTCCAGGATCACGACTTCCTGCCCCGCGAGCGCCAGCGCGCGCGCCACCGCCAGTCCCACCACCCCGGCGCCAATCACCACCGATTCGATCTTGTCCATGGCACGCGGAATAGAGGCGGGCGCCAATGTATCACGATTAGTATCGCGTTCTCATGGCCCGGGACACGAGCGAGCGCGGCTGGCAATTCTGGATCGACCGCGGCGGCACCTTCACCGACGTGGTCGCGCGCCGGCCGGACGGCACGCTCGCGACCCACAAGCTGCTGTCGGAGGACCCGGCGCGCTACGCCGACGCCGCGCTGGCCGGCATCCGCCGCGTGCTCGGCCTCGAGCGCGGCGGGCCGATTGCGCCGGGCACCGTCGAGGTGGTGAAGATGGGCACCACGGTCGCCACCAACGCGCTGCTCGAGCGCAAGGGCGAGCGCACGGCGCTGGTGATCACTCGGGGCTTTCGCGACGCGCTGCGCATCGCCTACCAGAACCGCCCGCGGCTGTTCGAGCGCCACATCGTGCTGCCCGAGATGCTGTATTCGAAGGTGATCGAGGTCGAGGAGCGCGTCGGCGCGCACGGCGAGCTGGTTTTGCCGCTGAATGTCGATAAGACCCTGCAGGATCTGAAAGGCCTTTATCAAGAGGGCTATCGCTCGGTCGCAATCGTGTTCATGCATGCGTACCGCTTTCCCGGACACGAACTCAAGGTGCAGGAGCTCGCGCAGCAGCTCGGCTTCTGCCAGATCTCGGTCTCGCACCGCGTCAGCCCGCTGATGAAGCTCGTCGGGCGCGGCGACACCACGGTGGTCGACGCCTACCTGTCGCCGATCCTGCGCCGCTACGTCGAGGGCGTGGCGGCCGAGCTGGGCGGGGTGCGGCTGCTGTTCATGCAGTCGAACGGGGGGCTCGCGGACGCGCGCCGCTTCCAGGGCAAGGACTCGATC
>DAHVFK010000136.1 GCA_027317055.1 Betaproteobacteria bacterium
CCCCCTGGGGCAGCGAACTGCTCGATCCCTCGCGCGCGGCCACGCAGGCGATGCACGCCTGGGCGCTCGCGCACGGCTGGCGCATCGCGGGCGCGCTCGGGTCCTTCCCGGGCAACGAGGACGCGCAGGCCTTCGCGCGCTGGGCCGCCGCCTACGCGAAGCACGACTCGACCGACGCCGCGCGCCTGCCCGACCTGGTCGCGCCGCTGCTCGCGGACGCGGCGCTGCGCAAGCCCGCGCGGCTGGTGGCCTACGGCTTCGACCTGATCGCGCCGCAGGCGCGCGAATTCCTCGACGCCTGCGCGGCGCAGGGCGTCGAAGTGAAGGTTTGCAGTCAGGAAGAAATCAGCTCCACTCCAAAACGCCTTGTGTTCCCGTCCGCCCGCCGCGAGCTCGAGGCGGCGGCCGAGTGGGCGCGCGCGAAGCTCGAATGCGGAGCGCAGCGGATCGGCGTCGTGGTGCCCGAGCTCGCGGCGCGGCGCAGGGAAGTGCTGCGGGTGTTCGCGCGCACGATGAACCCGGCGCACGGGCTGCCCGGCGACGCATCGCGCGCGCTGCCGTTCAACACGCCTTTCAACCTTTCTCTCGGCGAGCCGCTCGCGGACACGCCGCTCGCGCACGCCGCGCTCGCGATCTTCGCGCTCGCCGCGGGCGAGCTAAGCTTCGAGCAGGCGAGCAGGCTCGTTCGCTCGCCCTTTCTCGGCGGCGGCGAGGCCGAGATGGCGCCGCGCACGCGCCTCGACGCCGCGCTGCGCAAGAGCGCGCCGGCGCGCCTCACGCTCGGCAAGCTGGTGGGGCTGGTCGAGGGCTGTCCGATCCTGCGCCAACACCTGGAAAAAATCTTTTCAATCCCGAAATTGGAGACGGGTTCGCCGCACCAGTGGGGTGAGCACTTCACGCGCCTGCTCGACGCGGCGGGCTTTCCGGGCCGCAGCCTCGACTCGGCCGAGTTCCAGACGCGCGCCAAGCTGAACGAGACGCTGGCCGAGTTCGCGCGCCTGGAGCGCGTTGCGCCGAAGATGGGCGCGCAGCGGGCGCTGGCGCGCCTCGAGCGCCTGTGCCGCGACACCCTGTTCCAGCCCGAGTCGCCCGCGGCGCCGGTGCAGGTGCTCGGCGTGCTCGAGTCGGCCGGCCTTTCGTTCGAGTGCCTGTGGCTCACCGGGCTGACCGACGAGGCCTGGCCGCTCGCCGCGCGCCCGAACCCGTTCCTGCCGCCCGCGCTGCAGAAGAAGGCCGGCATCCCCGAGGCCTCGGCGGAAGAAACGCTCGCGCGCGGCAAGCGCATCACCGAGGGCTGGCTCGGCGCCGCGCCCGAGGTGGTGCTCTCGCACCCCGCGTGGGAGAAAGACCGCAAGCTCGTGGTCTCCCCGCTTGTTTCTCAACTGGATGTTTCGCCGCTCCCCGAGGCGCAGGCGCCGCGTTGGCGCGACCTGATCTTCGCTGCGCGCGCGAGCGAGTCGGCGCCCGACGGGCAGGCGCCCGCGCTCGCGACCAGGACGCCGCGCGGCGGCACGCGCATCCTGGCCGACCAGGCCGCCTGTCCGTTTCGCGCCTTCGCGCGCCACCGGCTCGCGGCCGAGGCGCTGGAAGAGCCGCTCGCGGGGCCGGACGCGCGCGCGCGGGGGCTGCTCTTGCACGCGCTGATGCGCGAGCTGTGGGGCGAGCTGGGCAATAGCGCCGCGCTCGCCTCCGACTGCGCGCCCGCGATCGCCAAGGCCGCCGCCGCCGCGGTGGCCGAAGCGAAGCTGGAAGAGCCCTTTGCGAACCTGGAACGGCAAAGACTGGCGAAACTGGCCAACGAATGGCTCGACATCGAGCGCAAGCGCGCGCCGTTCGAAGTCGCCGCGCGCGAGGACAAGCGCAAGCTCAAAGTCGCCGGCCTCGAGATTTCCGGGCGCATCGACCGCCTGGACAAGCTCGCCTCGGGCGGGTACGCGCTGATCGACTACAAGAGCGGGCGCCCGACGCCGAACGCCTGGCTCGGCGAGCGCCCCGACGACCCGCAGCTGCCGCTCTACGCGCTCTCGGCGCCGGAGGAGATCGCCGCGCTCGCCTACGCCAAGCTGCAGACCGGCGGCATGAAGTACATGGGCTTCGCGCGCGAAAAGGAGTTGGTCGCGATGGCGAAGGACTGGAACGGTCTGCTCGCGGGATGGAAGCGCTCGCTCGAAGCGCTCGGCGCCGGCTTCGCCGCGGGCGAGGCGAAGGTCGACCCCA
The DNA here is from genome assembly GCA_027317055.1 of Betaproteobacteria bacterium. Classification (GTDB taxonomy): domain Bacteria; phylum Pseudomonadota; class Gammaproteobacteria; order Burkholderiales; family SG8-39; genus DAHVFK01. The sequence continues at coordinate 2,218 of DAHVFK010000136.1, forward strand.
AGAACGGCCTCGCCACTTGCCGCTATTGCGACCTGCAGCCGCTGTGCCGGGTGCACGAGCGGCTCGCCGCGCTCCAGGAAGAAGGCGCGGAGGAAGACGATGGCTGAGCCCGCCGACAAGGCCGCGCGCGACCGGGCGCTCGATGCGGCGCGCTCGTTCATCGTCCAGGCGCCGGCGGGCTCGGGCAAGACCACGCTGCTGGTCGAGCGCTTCCTCGCGCTGCTCGCGACCGTGCAGCAGCCGGAGGAGATCGTCGCCATCACCTTCACCCGCAAGGCCGCGGCCGAGATGCGCGAGCGGGTGCTGGAGAAGATTTCGCCCGAGCTCGCGCCGCGCCTGCGGATCCAGACCATCGACGCGCTGTCGACTGCGCTCACCGCGCAGATGCCGGTGCTGGCGAAGTTCGGCGCCCAGCCGGGCGTGGCCGAGGCCCCGGCCGAGCTCTACCGCGAGGCCGTCGCGCGCGCGCTGGCGACGATGACGCCGCCGGTCGCAAGCCTGCTCGCGCACCTGGACAACAACGTGGCCGACGCCACCGCGCTGCTCGCGGGCATGCTCGAGCGGCGCGACCAGTGGCTGCGCAGCACCGGCGCCGCGCCTACCCGCGCCGAGCTGGAAGAGGCTTTGCGGTTGGAAAGAAATCGCCTCATCGCCAGGGCGCGCGCGATATATCCGCAGGCCACGCCCGAGCTCGCGCGCGAAGTCCTGACCCAGAAGGGCGAGTGGCGCAAGCGCCCCGCCGCGCCGGCCGAGCTGGTCGCGATTGCCGGCCTCGAGCAGGCGCTCGCGTCGCTTTTGAGCGCGCCGCCCGAGAAGTACTCCGCGCAGCAGTGGGAGGCGCTGGAGGCGATCCTCGCGCTCCTGAAACCCGCGCTGGCCGAGCTGCGCCTCTTGTTCGCCGAGCGCGGCGAAGTCGACTTCACCGAGATCGCGCACGGCGCGCTCGCGGCGCTCGGCACTCCCGAAGCGCCGACCGACTTGCTGCTCGCGCTCGACGTGCGGGTTAAGCACCTGCTGGTGGACGAGTTCCAGGACACCTCCAACTCGCAGTGGGAGCTGCTCGAGCGCCTCACCGCCGGGTGGGAGCCGGGCGACGGCAGGACGGTGTTCGTGGTCGGCGACCCGATGCAGTCGATCTATCGCTTTCGCGACGCGCAGGTGGGCCTGTTCCTGCACGCGCGCCGCCAGGGCCTGCCGAACGTGACGCTCGAGCCGTTGGGGCTTTCGACCAACTTCCGCTCGCAAGGGGCGCTGGTCGAGTGGGTCAACCGCGTGTTTCCCACTGTTCTGCCGGCGGGCGAGGACGAGGCCTCGGGCGCGGTGCCGTACTCGCCTTCGAGCGCCTTCGAGGAGGCCGACCTCGAAGGCGCACCGACCCTGGATCTGCTTTCCGGCCGCGCCGCCGAGGCGCGGCGCGTGGTCGAGCTGATCCAGCACGCGCGCGGCAAGACCGCGATCCTGGTGCGCAACCGCAGCCACCTCGATCACATCGTGCCGCTGCTGAAAGAAGCCGGCATCGCGTTCCGCGCGGTCGAGATCGAGCAGCTGGGCGAAAAGCAGGTGGTGCAGGACCTCTATGCGCTGACGCGCGCGCTCACGCACCTGGCCGACCGCGTCGCCTGGCTCGCCATCCTGCGCGCGCCGTGGTGCGGCCTGGATTTGAACGAATTGAGCGGTTACTTCGAAGGCAGGAACGACCAGACGATCTGGGAGCTGATCCAGAACATTCCCCGGCTCTCGAAGATCGTCGCCGTCCTCGAACCCGCGCTCGAGCAGCGCCTGCGCGGGACCCTGCGCGACCGCGTCGAAGGCGTCTGGCTCGCCCTCGGCGGCCCGGCCTGCCTCGCCGACCGCACCGACCTGGCCGACGCCGAGATCTATTTCGACGAGCTCGAGCGGCTCGAAGTCGCGGGCGAGCTGGAAGACTTCGGCGCCCTCGCCGACAGCCTCGCCAAGCTCTACGCCGAGCCCGACGTCGAGGCCGGCCCCGAAGCGGTCGAAATCATGACCGTCCACAAGGCCAAGGGCCTCGAGTTCGACACCGTCATCGTCCCCGGCCTCGACCGCGCCCCGCGCGGCGCAAGAAAACCCCTGTTCGCCTGGCGCGCCTTACCGGGCGGTCAGCTCCTGCTCGCGCCCATCGACGAAACCGGCGGCGACAAGGAGCCGCTTTATCACTATGTCCGAATGCTTGACCGCGAGGCCGAAGACATCGAGGCTGGACGCCTGTTCTACGTCGCCGCCACCCGCGCCGAGTCGCACCTGCACCTGCTCGGTTGCGTCAAAGTCGACCAGCACGGCGTGCTGAAAATGCCCTCGCGCCGCAGCCTGCTCGGCCTCGCATGGGACGCGCTCGCAGACCAGATCGCACTCCCCGCCGCGACCACGGCGGAAAAAGAACAAAGGGAACCGCTACCCGCCGAACTGAAACGCCTGCCGGCCGACTTCAAACTTCCCGACCCGCCCGAGCCGGTGAAGTGGACCGCGCCGGACGAGGGGAGAGAAGAAGTGGAAATAGAATTCTCATGGGCCAAGGAAACCGTCCGCCACGCCGGCATCGTCGCGCACGCCTGGCTGCAGCGAATCGCCGAGGACGAGCTCAAAGGCTGGGACGCTGAGCGCGTTGACTCCCTACGCCCCCACCTCACCCGCGATCTCCAGCGCCGCGGTGTTGCGCCGGCGGAGCTCGAGCGCGCCACCACCCTCGTCGTCACCACCCTCAAGAACACCCTCGCCGACGAGCGCGGCCGCTGGCTGCTCGGCCCGCACCCGGTTGCGCGTAACGAATACCGCCTGCGCGACCGCGAGCGAAGCTTCCGCATCGACCGTTACATCGAGGACGCGCAGGGCACGAAGTGGGTTGCGGACTACAAGCTGAGTAAGCACGAAGGCGCCGACATCGAGGGCTTCCTCGACGACCAGCGCGGGCGCTACGCCGCGCAGTTAGACGGCTACGCGAAAGCGGTCGGCGGCGCGAGTCCCGCGCTGTATTTTCCGCTGCACAAGGGCTGGCGGAATTGGTGAGCCAGACTATTCCCCGGAAATGAACCCGATGCTGCGACGCTTAGGCGCAGATGCCGGGGGTGACATCAGCCCACGGATTGCGTCGAACACCACCTTGAACTGGCGATCGTATTTCGATTCCAGCTCGTCGAGCCGCCGCGCCAGCTCCCGGTTGTGCCCGACCAGCTCGCGCAGGCGCACAAAGGCGCGCATGATCTCCACGTTCACCTGAACGGCCCGTTCGCTCTTGAGTACTGAGGAGAGCATAGCCACCCCCTGCTCGGTGAAGGCGTACGGACGGAATTTCGAGTGCCGGCCCTGCCGGGACGACGCCGAGTCTACGGTCACAATTTGTGACCTTAAAGTATCGACCTCCTGCCATTCGAGCCGGAGCATGAAGTCTGCCGGGAACCGGCCGGTGTTGCGCTTTACGGCCTGATTCAGCGCTTTGACCTCGACACCGTAGAGCTTGGCGAGATCCGCGTCGAGCATGACCCGCTGAGTAACGGAAGTCATCGCTGGACGGACGGCTACATCTTCGAAAACGAGTGGCAGAGCTTCCGCACGCGCCGGGACAGGAAGCTGGAACTCACCACCGCGCCGCATACCTGCACGATACCCTGCCGCGCCGGTGACGATTGGGTAGCAGACGAAGTTTCCAGTGGCTATCGGCGGTAATTATCGGGAACTGAACGATAGTTCCCAAATAGGGAACTTTGTGGTAGTCTGCGCCATGGTCAACTTCAGGACACGGGATGCGAATCGTCGGGCGCGACAAGCTCGATGAGTTCGCCGGGGCTCATGCAGACGCCCGCACCTGGATCGAGAACTGGATCGCCGATTGCGAGGCGGCCCGATGGCTCACGCCCCAGCAGATCAAGGATCGATATGTGTCGGCGAGCTTTCTCGCGGCTAGGGTAGTGATTTTCAATATGAAGGGGAATAGGTACAGGCTGGAGACGCAGATGGCATACAACACGGGTGTGGTCGTGGTCCGATGGATCGGGACGCACGCGGAATATTCGAAACGGCAAATCTGAGGCTGCAGAATGGAACCGAGGATCATCAAGACTGGGGCGCAGTACCGCGCCGCGCTCGCGGCGGTCGAGCGCCTTGCCGCCGAGGACCCGGTGGCGGGCTCGGCGGACGGTGATCGCCTCGAACTCCTCGCCAAGCTCGTCGAGGACTACGAAAAGGAGCGCTACCGGTTCGCGCGTCCGGACCCGATCGAGGCGATTGTCTTTCGCATGGAGGAACAGGGTCTGCGGCAAAAGGACATCGCCGACCTGCTCGGCGGCAAGAATCGCGCTTCCGAAATCCTGTCGCGCAAGCGCCCCCTGACGCTGTCGATGGTGCGCGCGCTGAGCGAGTCCCTCCGCATTCCGGCCGATCTGCTGATTCGCCAGCCGGAGCCTTCAGATTTTGGCGCGGAGGACGAGGAGAACGGGGAGAACGAGGAGAGCCAGATTCCCATGCCATACCTGCTGAAGTCGGGATGGTTCGAAGACGACGACGCGCGGCGGCTTACGACGGCGGCGGTGGTCGCGCGCTACCTGAGGCCGCGGGCGGGCGGACCGCTCTACCTACGTCGCACGATCACCTACGGCGCCACGCCCGACACCAACAAGACGCGGTTGCGCCTGTGGGTTTCAAAGGTACGCGAGCTCGCGGCGGCCTCGCGCCGGCAGCGGGGGCCTTGGCGCGCCGATACGCTGAATGATGAGTTTCTCTCCTTTGTCGCGCGACTAAGCGGGGCGGACGAGGGGCCGCGGCTGGCGCAGAAGCTGCTCGCGGAGAAAGGCATCGCCTTGATCGTCTGGCCAGCCTTGCCGCAGACGAAGCTCGACGGCGCTGCAATGCTCGACGCGGAGGGCGCCCCGATCATCGGTATCACGCTGCGCCACGACCGGCTCGACAGCTTCTGGTTCACGCTGCTGCATGAGCTTGTGCATGCGTGGAAACATCTACCGGAAAAAGATGTCGCCATCACGGATGAAAGCGTCGAGGATGGGCACGACGATGACTCCAAAGAAGCGGAAGCAAACCGCTTGGCGCGAAACGCTTTCATTCCAAGATCACTCTGGAAGCGTACAGACGCGTTCCTGCGGCCCTCGGTCGAGTCCATTCTCGCCCTCGCGCGCAGGCTACATATCAGCCCGGCCATTGTCGCGGGCCGGCTGCGCCGCGAGAAGACCGGCTACGCCGCCTTCAGCGGTCTGGTCGGAAACCGGCAGGTGAGAAAGCTCTTTCCCGACGTGAAGTGGAGCTGAGCCGATGCGCGCATCATATTGCTACCTGCCGACTCTTCCAGCGCGAAGCGGAGCCTTCCGCGCGGTCGCGGCTCTGTCGCCTGATGCGGCATCGCACGTCACGCCGATGTTCGATGTGCCCGCTCCGGCGCCGAAAAGCGGAAAGACCATTGACGCCTATTTGACCGAACGCGCCGAAGGAATTCATGGATGCTGGGAGCGGGACCGGCCCGCATATGTTGACGTTCACGACCTGGAAAGACGCTCCTAGCCCGTTTTCCCGACGGTGTGTGCCTCAGGCTCGACCGGGACGAGCTTTCGGACCCCGGCCAACTGCCGCACAGCCTGAATGCGCTGCTCGCTGCAATCTCGGCGGAACCTGCGAATACCAATTCGCTTTTCGACTATCGATTTGTCGGGCGTGAGACACCTGAAGCGATTCGCGCGTCGGCTCTGGAAGCGCTGTATGCAATTTCAGGGATTGGGCAATTCCGCAATATCTTGCTGGCCGGAGCCAGCATCCCCGACCGGCTCGGCAAGCAGGATGTCGGCAAAGTTCGGCGTGAAACGAGGGTGGAACTGGAG
>DAHVFK010000137.1 GCA_027317055.1 Betaproteobacteria bacterium
GGACGAAGCCACGGTGTTCGCCGACCCCAACGACCGTGCGAGCCAGGAGTCCGACATGGCGCTGGAATTGCGCAATCGCGACCGGGAACGAAAGCTGATCAAGAAGATCGACGAAACGATCGGCCGTATTGACGCGAACGAATACGGTTACTGCGACAGCTGTGGGGTAGAGATCGGGTTAAAACGCCTCGAGGCGCGTCCAACGGCTACGTTGTGCATAGACTGCAAGACCTTGGACGAGTTGCGCGAGAAGCAAGTCGCCAAGTAGGCGATAGCGCAGAGCGTACAAATGAAAAAGGGCGCCTGAGCGCCCTTTTCGCCGTCTGGGAGCCGCAGCTCCCTCAGCCCTGCTTCGCTGTCTCGGGCGGGTTCACGGCCTTCATCGACAGCCGGACGCGGCCCTTGTCGTCGGCCTCCAACACCTTCACCTTCACGATCTGCCCTTCCTTGAGGTAGTCGGACACTGCGTTCACCCGCTCGTTGCTGATCTGCGAGATGTGCAGCAGTCCGTCGCGCCCGGGCAGCAGCTGAACGATCGCGCCGAAGTCGAGCAACCTCAATATCGGCCCTTCGTAGATCTTGCCCACTTCGACGTCCGCGGTGAGCTCGAGGATCTTTTGCTTCGCCGCCTCCCCGCCCTCGGCGCTGGTTGAAGCGATGGATACGGTGCCGTCATCCTCGATTTCGATGGTTGCACCGGTTGCCTCCTGCAGGCCGCGGATGACGACACCGCCCTTGCCGATCACGTCACGGATCTTTTCCGGATTGATCTTGATCTTGATGATGCGCGGCGCGAAGGTCGATACCTCCTGGCGCGAGTGCTCGATCGCCTGCTGCATGAGGCCGAGGATGTGGAGCCTGCCTTCGCGCGCCTGATCAAGCGCGACGCGCATGATTTCCCTGGTGATCGACTCGATCTTGAGGTCCATTTGGAGCGCCGTGACGCCGCGATCCGTGCCGGCCACCTTGAAGTCCATGTCGCCCAGATGATCCTCGTCGCCGAGAATATCGGTAAGCACAGCGAATCGGTTACCGTCCTTGATCAGGCCCATCGCGATTCCCGCGACGTGCGCCTTGACCGGCACGCCTGCGTCCATCAGCGCCAGACTGCCGCCGCATACAGACGCCATCGAGGAAGATCCGTTCGACTCCGTGATCTCGGACACGACCCGCATCGAGTATCCAAACTCTTCCGCCGTGGGCAACACCGCGGCCAGCGCGCGCTTGGCGAGCCGCCCATGGCCGACCTCGCGGCGCTTCGGGGTGCCCATACGCCCCGTTTCGCCCGTAGCGTACGGCGGCATGTTGTAGTGAAGCATGAACCGCTCGCGGTATTCCCCCATCAGCGCGTCGATGATCTGCTCGTCGCGTCCCGTGCCGAGCGTGACCGTGACCAGGGCCTGGGTTTCGCCGCGTGTGAACAACGCCGAACCGTGAGTGCGTGGCAGCACGCCGGGGCGAATGGTGATCGGTCGTACAGTCCTCGTATCTCGTCCGTCGATCCGAGGTTCGCCGTCGAGGATCTGGCTGCGCACAATCTTCGATTCGAGGTCGAAAAAGACGTCCTTCACCTCGCTCGGGCTGATTTCGCTCCCGGAGTCCTTCGCTTCCGCCTGCAGCTTGGCGAGGGTTGCCTTGCGAATATCTCCCAGCCTGATGTTGCGCGTCTGCTTCTGCCGCATCTCAAACGCCTCGCGCAGGTCCTTTTCGGCCAGTTCCGCCACCCGCACGATCAATGCATCGTTCTTCTGCGGCATTTGCACTTTCCAGGCCGGCTTGCCTGCAACCTCCGCCAGCTCGTCGATTACCCGAATGGCCGCCTGCATCTGCTCGTGACCGAACGTGACCGCGCCGAGCATCACGTCTTCCGGCAGTTCCAGCGCTTCAGACTCAACCATCAACACGCCCTGGTCCGTGCCCGCGACCACCAGATTGAGCTTCGAACTCTTCAGCTGCGTAGTCGTCGGATTGAGGACGTACTGCCCGTCGATATACGCGACCCGGCAGCCGCCGATCGGTCCGCTGAACGGTATGCCGGAGAGGGTGAGCGCGGCCGAAACCCCGAGCATGGCGGGAATGTCGGGATCGACCTCTGGGTTGCACGACATGACGGTCGCGACGACCTGGACTTCGTTGTAGAACCCGTCGGGAAACAGCGGCCGGATCGGTCGGTCGATCAACCTGCAGGTAAGCGTCTCCTTCTCCGAAGGGCGCCCTTCGCGCTTGAAGAAGCCGCCCGGAATCTTGCCCGCGGCGTACGTCTTTTCGACGTAATCGACCGTCAGCGGGAAGAACTCCTGTCCCGGCCGCGCTTCCTTCGCGGCCACGACGGTAGCCAGGACGACCGTGTCGTCGATCGTACAGAGCACGGCGCCATGCGCCTGACGGGCGATTTCGCCGGTTTCGAGCGTGACCTGCTGGGTACCGTATGTAAACGTCTTCTTGATTGGATTCAAAGCCAGTTTCCTCTAAATGCGAACTGCGCCGCCGTAGCGGCGCAAGGGTGCGGCGCTCAGCGCACGCGGCGGACGCAAAGGACGAAGACGCTCATCCGTTGAATGAGCGCCTTGCGTCGATGCATCGAGAGAGAAGCTACTTACGTAGGCCGAGCCGCTCGATCAGCGCCCGGTACTTGTCCGCATCGGTGCGCTTCAAATAGTCGAGCAACTTGCGCCGTTGGCTAACCATCTTCAGCAGCCCGCGACGTGAATGGAAATCCTTGACGTGGCTCTTGAAGTGCTCCGAAAGGCCATTGATCCGCTCCGTAAGAAGAGCGACCTGCACCTCCGGCGAGCCAGTGTCCTTACCGGAGCGTTGAAACTGTTGAACGACTTGCGCCTTTTGCGCGACCTGCAATCCCATATTCTCTCCTCGTGCGAATCGGGATTTTAACTCAAGCGGTGCGCTATTCACAAGTTTTTTTATGTATTTCAGCCGGTTGCGCCCGTCGGGGTGTCTCGCGGTGCGGTCAGCCTCACCGGTCGCAGCATCCCCGCTCCGTCTGCCAGGCCGACCCCGATCAGCCCACCCGGACCGTGCAGGGAGCACTGCCCGGCAAGTCCCTGGCCGATTTGGATCGCCCGACCGTTACGCAAGCGCGCCTCCTGTTCGGCCCCGCAGTCCACGCGAGGCAGGTCGCCGAGTAGTGCGTCGAGCGGCAACAGCCGGCGATCCCGTTCCTCTTCGGTCATCTCCGCGAGCGCTCCGAGGCTCGTCGCGCCCTCCACCGACAGGCCGCCCGCCGCGGTGCGGCGCAGCGCCGCCAAGTGTGCACCCATGCCTAGCGCCTTTCCGATATCCTCCGCCAGGGTGCGCACGTAGCTCCCCTTACTACAGCGAATCCGCAGTTCCAGAAGATCCCCCCGAAGCGACACCTGCTCCAGTTCGTGAATCGCAATCGCGCGCGGCCGACGCTCTACGGTCTTACCCTCCCGCGCCAGCAAGTAGAGAGGCTTGCCCGCGAGCTTGAGGGCTGAATACATGGGCGGAATCTGCCAGATCGAGCCGCGGAATTTCCCCAACGCCGCTTCAATCTGCGGCGTGGACACGCTCACTGTACGGCGCTCGACGACCTCGCCCTCCGCATCCCCAGTCGCGGTCGTGACGCCAAGGCGGACGGTGGCGAAGTAGGATTTGTCCGCATCCAGTTGCGGGCCGGCAAACTTGGTCGCATCGCCGAACAACACCAGCAGCAGTCCGGATGCAAGCGGATCCAGGGTGCCGGCATGGCCCGCCTTTTCGGCTCGAAACAAGCGCTTGGCGGCCTGCAGCGCGGCGTTCGAGCTGAGGCCGACCGGTTTGTCCAACAGAAGGGCTGCGTCAAGCCGGCGACGCATCGCGGGGCCTGTGCGGCTCAGCGCTTCTGTCCGCCGGTCACGCTGTCGATCAGCTGCGACAGGTGTGCTCCGCGCTCGATCGATTCATCGTATACGAAGCGCAGCTCCGGCGCCGTGTAGAGCTTGATACGCTTCGCCAGCTGCGTACGCAGAAACCCCGCGGCGCGGCGCAGGCCCTGCGTTGCCTCCGGAACGTGGGCGGCGTCGAGGCAGGTAAAGAACACCGTCGCATGAGCGCAGTCGGGTGAGACCTCGACGCCGGTCAGAGTGATCATCCCGACTCTGGGGTCGCGCAGCTCACGGTGCAGGATCGAGGAAAGCTCTCGCTGCACCTGGTCCCCGACCTTCTGCGCACGCCCGCTCCGCCGCGCCATGCCCGATCGCTAAAGCGTGCGAGCGACTTCCATCACTTCAAAAACTTCGAGCTGATCGCCTTCCTTCAGCTCGTTGAAGTTCTTGAGTGATATGCCGCATTCGAAACCGGCCTTCACTTCGCGGACATCGTCCTTGAAGCGCTTGAGCGAATCTATGTCGCCGGTATGGATCACGACGTTGTCGCGCAGCACGCGCACCTGCGCGCCACGCTTGACGTTGCCCTCTAGCACATAACACCCGGCGACTGCGCCAACCTTCGAGATGCGGAAAACCTGGCGTACGTCGACCAACCCGATCACCTGTTCCTTTCTCTCGGGTGCCAGCATGCCGGAGAGCGCGGCCTTTATTTCCTCCACCGCCTCGTAAATGATGTTGTAGTAGCGCACATCTACGCCAGCGCTCTCGATCAGCTTGCGCGCCGTCGCGTCGGCGCGGGCATTGAAGCCGATGATCACCGCACCGGAGGCCATTGCAAGATTGACGTCCGATTCGGTGATGCCGCCCACGCCGGCGTGCACTACATTCACCTTCACTTCATCGGTAGACAACCGCGCCAGCGCGTGCGCCAGGGCCTCCTGTGAACCCTGCACGTCGGCCTTGAGCACGATCGCAAGAGTTTTCTTTTCGTCCTCGCCCATCTGCTCGAACACGTTTTCGAGCTTGGCAGCCTGTCGCTTCGCGAGCTTGACGTCCCTAAATTTGCCTTGGCGAAACAGCGCGATCTCTCGCGCCTTGCGCTCGTCGGTCATCACGACCATCTCTTCGCCCGCTTGCGGCACTTCCGACAGTCCCTGGATCTCGACTGGTATCGACGGACCGGCCGATTGCACCGGCTTGCCGTTTTCGTCGAGCATTGCCCGAACGCGGCCGAACACCGCGCCGGCGAGCACAATGTCGCCACGCTTAAGCGTTCCGGACTGCACCAGCAGGGTCGCGACGGGGCCACGCCCCCTGTCCAGTCGCGCCTCGATCACAACGCCCTTGGCCGGCGCATCCACCGGAGCCTTCAGTTCCAGCACCTCCGCCTGCAGCAGCACGCGCTCCAGCAGATCGTCTATGCCTTGTCCGGTCTTCGCCGAGACAGGTACGAACGGCGCGTCGCCGCCGTATTCTTCCGGCACGACGCCGTGGCTCAGCAGTTCCTGCTTGACCTTCTCCGGATTGGCGTCCGGCTTGTCAATCTTGTTGATCGCTACGACGAGCGGGACTCCGCCTGCTTTGGCGTGATTGATTGCCTCGATCGTCTGCGGCATGACGCCGTCGTCCGCCGCGACGACGAGAATGACCAAATCGGTCACCTTGGCGCCGCGTGCGCGCATGGCCGTAAAGGCCTCGTGACCCGGCGTGTCCAGGAACGTCACGACACCGCGCGGCGTTCCCACGTGGTAGGCGCCAATATGCTGCGTGATGCCTCCCGCCTCGCCCGCCGCGACCTTGGCACGGCGAATGTAGTCGAGCAGGGACGTTTTGCCGTGATCGACGTGGCCCATAACCGTGACGACCGGCGGCCGCGTCATCGCATCCGCCGCAGTTTCTTGGCCGACGTCGCTCAGGTAGGCCTCGGGGTCTTCGAGCTTCGCGGGCTTGCCCTTATGACCCATCTCCTCGACCACGATCATCGCAGTCTCTTGGTCCAGGACCTGGTTGATCGTCGCCATGCTGCCGAGCTTCATCAGGGCCTTGATGACCTCCGCCGCCTTGACCGACATCTTGTGCGCCAGGTCGCCTACCGATATCGTTTCGGGCACCGCAACCTCGCGCACGATCGGTTCCGTCGGTTGCGAAAAGCCGGGTTGCTCGGCCGCGGCCGCCGAAGGACGATGCCGCGCGCCGCCGCGCGCGTGCCAGCCGCCCACCCCGCCACCCGCGTCGCCACGGGTCTTGATCATGCGCCGCCGCACGGAATCGTCGCGCAGAACAGTCGTCGTCTTGACCTTCTTCGCCTTTCTCTCTCCCTTGCGTTCGTCGCCCTTCGGTTTGGGCGCATGCAGCGTGCCCTCCGAAGCCGCAGGCGCCGCGCCCGGCACGGCGGCCTTCTCCAGCGCCGCCTGAGCCTCGCGCTCGGCCTGCTTCTGCTCCGCCTCGCGCTTCTCCCGCTCCTGCTTGTCTCGCAGCTCCTGCGCCTGTATCTCGGCCAGCTGCCGCTGACGGCGCGCTTCGTCCTCGCGCAACTCGATTTCCTTGGCATCCAGCGTGGCAGCTGGCGGGATTGCCGGAGCCTGAGCGGGAGTCTGAGCCGGGGACGGCGTCGTCACTCCCTCCTCCGCACCATCGGCGGTGGCGTCGGAAGGATCGCGCTTCACGAATACGCGCTTCTTGCGCACCTCGACCTGGATCGTGCGTGCCTTGCCCGAGGAGTCTGACTTCTTGATCTCGCTCGTTTGCTTGCGCGTGAGGGTGATCTTGTTCTTCGCCTCCGCAGATCCGTGCGACTTGCGCAGATACTCCAGAAGCCGCGACTTGTCCTGTTCCGTCAGCGAGTCCTCGGGGACGCGTTTGTCCACGCCCGCAGCGCGCAGCTGCTCGAGCAAGACCGATGGCGGAACTTTAAGCTCGCTGGCGAATTGTGCGACGCTGGTCTGAGCCACGTTACTGGACCTCCTTGTGCTCCGCCTGCTCCGTGGCGGCTTCGTCCGTGAACCAGTGTGCGCGTGCCGCCATGATCAGGTTCTTCGCGCGCTCCTCGTCAATCCCGCTGAGCTCCGCAAGCTCGTCGACCGCAAGGTCGCCGAGGTCGTCACGCGTCTTAATGCCACCCTCTGCGAGTTTGGCGGCGAGTTGGGTATCCATTCCCTCCAGCTGGAGCAGGTCCGCGGCGACTCCCTCGACTTTCTCCTCGTTCGCGATCGCCGCAACCAGGAGCGCGTTGCGCGCACGATTTCGAAGCTCGTTGACGGTATCCTCGTCGAACGCTTCGATCTCGAGCAACTCGTTAATCGGCACGTACGCAATTTCCTCCAGGGTCGAGAAACCTTCCTGGATCAGGATGTCGGCAACCTCCTCATCGACATCCAGCCGTTCGATAAACAGATTGCGCGTGCGACCGCTTTCCTCGGCCTGCTTGGTGGCAGACTCTTCCTCGGTCATCAGATTGATCTGCCATCCGGTAAGCTCAGAGGCGAGCCGCACGTTCTGTCCACTGCGACCGATGGCGATGGCGAGGTTCTCCTCGTCGACCACCACGTCCATCGCATGCTTCTCTTCGTCGACCACGATAGAGGACACTTCCGCGGGCGCGAGCGCGCCGATTACGAACTGCGCCGGATCCGCGGACCAAAGCACGATGTCAACTCGCTCTCCCGCGAGTTCCTGCGTGACGGCCTGTACGCGCGAGCCGCGCATGCCCACGCAGGTGCCGATCGGATCGATGCGCTTGTCATTGGAATGCACGCCGATCTTGGCCCGGATCCCAGGATCGCGAGCGGCAGATTTGATTTCCAGCAGCCCCTCTTCGATTTCCGGCACTTCGAGCTCGAACAGCTTCATGATGAACTGTGGCGCAGTCCGCGAAAGTATGAGTTGCGGTCCCCGCGCACCACGGTCGATCTTCATCACCCAGGCCCGTACTCGGTCGCCGATGCGCAGGTTTTCCTTCGGGATCATCTGGTCGCGCGGCAATAGTGCCTCGAGCCGCCCGGACTCGACGATGGCGCTGCCGCGCTCCATCCTTTTCACGGTGCCTGTGACCAGCTCGTCGCCGCGCGACAGGAAGTCGTTGAGAATCTGTTCGCGCTCCGCATCGCGGATCCGCTGCAGGATCACTTGCTTCGCTGTCTGCGCTCCGATGCGTCCGAACTCGATGGCCTCAAGCGGCTCC
>DAHVFK010000138.1 GCA_027317055.1 Betaproteobacteria bacterium
GGCGCGGACTTGCAGTGGCACTTCGGACCGACGCTGCTCGGGCTCGATCATGTCAGGGCGTGCACGGGCCGCTATGGCGAGGCGTGGTCCGGCATGCGCAAGACCTTGCGCTGGCTCGAAAGTCTCGGGCAAATTCGCTTTCAGCTCATCGCCTACGATTTCACCGGCCACCTGCTGCTCGACCTCGGCCTGAACGAACGGGCGGCCGAGCAAATGGAGCGCGGGCTCGCGCTCGGGCGCGACACCGGCATCATGTTCTGGCGCGCGGCGATCGAGGCGCACCTCGCCGTCGCCCGGTCGCGCCTGGGACAGAAAGGCGTCGCGCCGGTGCTCGAGCGCGTGCTTGAGCAGTCGCGCCGCAACTCGGAGCGCTACCTGATGGTTCGCTGTCTCGACGGCCTGGCGGAGATCGCGCTTGCCGCGGGCGACGCGGGCGGCTGCCGGGCGTTCGGCGACGAGCTGCTCGCCGTCGCCGAGCCGAACGGTCTGCGCGAGCTCGAGGCCGTGGCGCGGCGCTGGCGCGGCGAAGCCTTGCTGGCGAAGAAAGCCTACGCGGAGGCGCAGCCGGAGCTTGCCCGCGCCGCGACGCTGGCGCAGGATGTCGGCCGCGTGCGCCTGCAGCTGGACGCGCACGCCGCGCTGGCGCGCCTGCACCAGGCTCAGGGTCAGGCGGCGAACGCGCGGCGCGATCGCGCCGAGGCGCGCGCGATGGCGGACGCGATCGACAAGAGCCTCGCGTCCTCGGAGCTTGCTGACGCCGTAGTTCAGAAATACGGCGAGCGCCGGGAGTTTGATAGCATCTAGCCGGGAGACGCTGAGTGGAACCCTGGTCCGCACGGGACGAAAACCCATACCTGACGCCGTCGCGCACGCGGTCGAACCGTTCGATCTGGTGGGCGGCGCTGGTGATTGCCGTGCTCGCCGTCGCGATCGGCGTCTACTACTACTATTTCGTCAGCGCGCACATGGCGCCGCCTGCGCCTGTGGCGCCGCCTGCGCCGACGAGTGAATCCGGGCAGCCGGCGGCGCCGCCCGCGAGCCCCGCACCGGCGATCGAGCATCCGGTCGAGGCGCCCAAGGCGCCGCCGGGCGAGATCGTGCCGCCGCTGCCAGCGCTCGCCGACAGCGACCCTGCCGCGCGCGACGCGCTCATCGGGCTGCTGGGCGCCAAGTCGTTCGCGGACTTCTTCTACCCCGAGCGGATCATCCTGCGCATCGTCGCGACCGTGGACAATCTGCCGCGCAAATCGGCGCCCGCGCGCGTGATGCCGGTCAAGCCGGTTGCCGGCGTGTTCGCCACCGTCGGCACGGGCGACGATGCCGTCATCAGTCCGCGCAACGCGGCGCGCTACACGCCCTACGTGCGCATGGTGCAGGCGGTCGACGTGCGCAAACTGGTCGCGCTCTACAGCCGCTTCTACCCGCTGTTCCAGCGCGCATACCGCGAGCTTGGCTACCCGAACAAGTACTTCAACGACCGCCTGATCGAAGCGATCGACGACCTGCTCGCCGCTCCCGAGCTCGACGGCCCGGTGAAGCTCGCGCAGCCCAAGGTGCTGTACGAGTTCGCGGACCCGGACCTGGAGGGGCGCTCGGCCGGGCAGAAGATCATGCTGCGCATGGGCCGCGACAACGAGCTCAAGGTAAAGACAAAGCTGCGCGCACTGCGCCGGGCGCTGGTCCGCGGCGTGTGACCGGCGCCGGATTTGCCGCGCGGGGCGGTTCGACCTAGACTGCGCCCTCCGGCAGCTCCAACCACGGCCCTCACGGGCCGTTTCAGTTTTTTCCCCACAGAGATGAACGCACCCCAGATCCAGTTCGACCCCGAATCCGCCCGCTTCGGCAGCTCGCGCTCGCAGAAGCGGCTCGAAGACGACCGCCTGCTCACCGGCAATGGCCTGTACAGCGACGACCGAGAACTCGCGCGGCTCGCCTGGCTGGTGCTGGTGCGCTCGCCGTATGCGCACGCGAAAATCCTGTCCGCCGACCTCACCGCGGCGCGCAAGGCGCCCGGCGTGCTCGCGGCCTGGACCGTGCAGGACCTGCGCGCCGACGGCGTCGGCCACATTCCCTTCCCGCCGCTGTTCAAGCAGGCCGACGGTTCTCCGATGGAAGCGCCGCCGCGGGTGCTGCTGGACGAGCAGAGCGTCTATTACGTCGGCCAGCCGGTGGTTGCGATCGTCGCTGCCACGCGCGACCAGGCCGAGGACGCCGCCGAGCTCGCGCTGCTCGAGTACCAAGAGCTGCCTTGCGTGGTCGACGCGCAACGCGCGATCGAGCCGGACGCGCCGCAGCTGTGGCCCGAGGCGCCGGGCAACGTCGCGGCGGAGTCTGCCTACGGCGACCCGAAGGCGGCCGACGCCGCTTTCGCCGCGGCCGCGCACGTGGTCGAGCTCGAGCTGCACAACCAGCGCCTGATCGCCAACGCGCTCGAGCCGCGCTGCGCGATCGGCGTGTTCGACAACGGCCGCACCACGCTCTACACGCAGAACCAGACGCCGACCGGCGCGCGCGAGCTGCTTGGCGCGGTGTTCGGCGCCAAGCCGGAGGCGTTCCGGGTCGTGGTGGGCGACATCGGCGGCGGCTTCGGCATGAAGACCGGCCTCACGCCCGAGGACGCGCTGGTGTGCCACGCGGCGAAGAAGCTCGGCCGGCCGGTGAAGTGGCGCGCCGAGCGGAGCGAGGAGTTCCTCGCCGCGCACATGGGGCGCGACCAGCGCTTCAAGGCGAGCCTCGCGCTCGACCAGGACGGCAGGATCCTGGCGCTGCGCATGCGCATGCTGGGCAACATCGGCGCCACGCCCGTGGGCTCCTCCGCGATCATTCCGCTTGCGCTCGGGCCCAAGGTGCAGACCACCGTGTACAAGGTGCCGGTGATCGACTACGGCGTCAAGGCGGTGCTCACCAACACCATGGCCACCGGCGCCTACCGCGGCGCCGGGCGCCCCGAGGCCAACTACCTGATGGAACGCCTGATGGAGAAGGCGAGCCGGCAGCTCAAGCTCGACCCGGCGGAGATCCGGCGCCGCAATTTCATTCGCCCGCAGGACTTTCCGTTCCGCACCCACCTCGGCGACACCTACGACGTGGGCGATTTCGGCCGCGTGCTGGACGGCGCGCTGGCGCGTGCGGACTGGAACGGCTTCCCTGTCCGGCGCGAGCAATCGAAGCGCCGCGGCCGGCTGCGCGGACGCGGACTGGCGGTCTACCTCGAGTGGACCGGCGCGATTCCGACCGAGACGGTCGACATCCAGATCGACGCCGACGGCGCGGTGACGGTCTTCTCGGGCACCCAGGCGATGGGGCAGGGGCTCGAGACGACCTATTCCCAGCTCATCACCGAGGTGCTGCAGGTGCCGGTCACGAGCGTACGCATCGTGCAGGGCGACACCGACCGCGCCAACGGCGTCGGCAGCGTCGGCTCGCGCTCGGCCTTCGTCGGCGGCTCGGCGGTGGTCGCCGCCGGGCGCAAGGTGATCGTGCGCGGCAAGGAGCTGGCGGCCGAGGCGCTGGAAGCCGCGCCGCAGGACATCGAGTTCCGCGACGGGCGCTTCCACATTTCCGGCACCGATCGGGCGATCCGGCTCGACGAGCTGGCCGCGCGCCAGGCAGAGCGCCACATCCGCGTCTCCGCCACCGAGACGCCGTCGACGCCCTCGTGGCCCAACGGCGCCCAGGTGTGCGAGGTCGAGATCGATCCGGATACGGGCGAAGTCGAGCTGGCGCGCATCACCAGCGTGGACGACATCGGTCGCATCATCAACCACATGATCGTCGAAGGACAGATTCACGGCGGCATCGCGCAGGGCGTCGGGCAGGCGCTCTACGAGCGCACGGTCTACGACCCGGAAAGCGGCCAGCTGCTGACCGGCTCGCTGATGGACTACGGCATTCCGCGCGCGGACCAGTTCCCGCCGCTGGACACCGCGTTCGACGAGAGCGTTCCCTGCAGCACCAACCTGCTGGGCGTGAAGGGCTGCGGTGAGCTCGGCACCATCGGCTCGGTGCCGGCGGTGGTGAACGCGGTGCTGGACGCCCTGGCCGAGCGCGGCATTACGCAGCTCGAGATGCCGCTCAGCGCGGAGAAGGTCTGGAGGGCGTTGCGCGGCGTGTAGTCGATCGAACGGGGTGAGGTCGCATGGCGGCGGGTTCGGCGCGCGGGACGGCTTGGCAGGACGGGGCCCGGCGCGCGCTCGAATACGCGATCGCGGCCTCGCTCGCGCTGCATGCGCTGGCGCTTGGATATCTCTCGATGCCGCGCGCCCCGGCGGATGCCCTTCCTGCGCTGCCGCCGCTCGAAGCGCGCCTCGAACCGGCGCGGCCGGTCGAAGCGCCCCGGCCCCCGCCGCCGCCGAAGATCGAGCCGCCGCCCGCGCCGCCGCCCGCGCCGCAGCCGACGCCGCATCCGGCACCACGGCCCGTACTGAAGTTGAACAAGGCACACCCTGTTCGCGAACGTGCGCCCGAACCCGTGCCCGAGCCCGTATTAACTGCCCCGGCGGTCACGGCTCCGGCGCCTGCCCCGGTTGTCGCGCCGGTTCCGCAATTGCAACCCCCCGTCTTGGCTGCACCTGCGCCCGCCCCGGCGCCGCGTGCAGCGCCGCCGCCCGACGCCGCGAGCCTGGCGGCGCAGTACCGCGCCGCGCTAATGGCCGAGGCGGGGCGCTACAAGCGCTATCCGCGTTTTGCGCGCGACAACGGCTGGGAGGGCAGGGTCGAGGTGCACCTGGTGATCGGCGCCGATGGCGCGATCGCAACGCTCGGCGTCGCGCGCGGGACGGGATACCCGATCCTCGACCGCCAGGCGCTCGAGATGGTGCGCAGCGCGAAGTCGCAAACCGCGATTCCAGAGGGCCTGCGCGGCAAGGCCTTCGGCGTCGATATCCCGGTGATCTTCAGCCTGCGCGACCCGGATTCCTAGGCGGGCTCAGGCGGCGCGCACCGTCGAAGCGGCGCATCCAGTAGCGCGCGCCCAGCGGCTCGACGCGCACCCGTGCGCCGGTCTTGGGCGCGTGCACGAAGCGGCCGTTGCCGAGGTAGATGCCGACGTGCGAGAAGGCGCGGTGCTGGGTGTTATAGAACACCAGATCGCCGGGCTGCAGTTCCGCTAGACTGACGGGCGTTCCGATCTCGCTCTGCGCGCGGGCGTTGTGCGGCAGCTCGAGCCCCCAGGCTTGCTCGAACACGTGGGCCACCAGTCCGCTGCAATCGTATCCGGTGGCGGGCGAGTCGCCCCCGTAGCGGTACTCGGTGCCGAGCGCGAGCACCGCCTGCAGCAAGGCCTCGGAGCGCTCGGCGCTGGCGGGCGCGAGCCGCTGCGGCGGCAATCGGTCGGGCGCTCGCTGGGGCCCGGCGCAGCCTGCCAATGCAGCCAAAAGCGCGAACAAATACAGAGAATTACGAGCCATAATTAAAGCAATGTAGTCAATGTGGAAGACAAAGTAAAGCCGCGCTGTGTCAGCCGCGCGCCGCAGGGGTGCGTTGCTTCGAACAGAACTTTTTCAGGACCGCCGATGCGCCCGTCGTTCGCCGCCTGGATAACATGCGCCGCGCTCGCGCTTGCCGCCGCCGGCGCATGCGCGCAGGGCAGCCTGGAAATCATTCCCCTGCGCCATCGCACGCCGGAGCAGGTGCTGCCGGTGCTGCGGCCGCTGCTCGAGCCGGGCGGGGTGCTGACCGCGCACTCGAACCAGCTCATCGTGCGCACCAGCGCGGGCAACCTGGAGCAGATCAGGTCCGCGCTCGCGGCGATCGACACGCCGCTGCGCCGGCTGCAGATTTCGGTGCGCTTCGGCGATGCGTCGGGGTTCGGCAGGCGCGAAATCGAAGCCCGCGGCGTGCTGCGCCCGGGCGGCTCGGGCGCCGAGTTGCGCGCGCTCGACTCGGGCGCGGCGGCCGAAGAGCGCGTCGAGCAGCACGTGCAGGTGCTCGAAGGGGGCCGCGCGACGATCGCGGTGGGGCAGTCGCGGCCGCTCGGCGGCGGTGTTCAGGGGGTGCAGGACCTGGCGACGGGCTTCGTGGTGGTGCCGCGAGTCGCCGGCCGGTACGTAACGCTCGAGATCGACCCGCAGCGCGAGCGGCCCGGGGCGTTCCCGGGCAGCGTCGATTCGCAACGCGTCTCGACCACGGTCAACGCCCGCCTGGGGGATTGGGTCGAGATAGGCGGCGTGGATGCGGCGGGCATCACCTACGAGCGCCGGCGCGTTTGGCTCAAGGTCGAGGAGATCGGGCCCTGAGCCGCGCCGCGTCACGCGAGGCGGCGGTGCTCGAGCGCGCCTTTGCCGAGGGCGGTGCGCTCGCGCAGCACGTGCCCGGATTCCGTCACCGGCCGCAGCAGCTCGACATGGCGCGCGCGATTCTGGACGCCGTCGAGCGCAGCGAGGTGCTCGTGGTCGAGGCCGGCACCGGGACCGGCAAGACCTTCGCCTATCTCGTGCCGGCGCTGGTCGCCGGCGGCAAGGTGATCGTCTCGACCGGCACCAAGACGCTGCAGGACCAGCTGTTCGACCGCGACCTGCCCGCGGTGCGCGAGGCGCTCGCCTCGGGCGCCAGCGCCGCGCTGCTGAAAGGGCGCGCGAACTACGTCTGCCTGTACCGGCTCGAGCGCGCCGCGAGCGAGGCGCGGCTCGGCTCGCGCGAGGAAGCGGCGCAGCTGCGCCGCATCGAGCGTTTCGCCGCGGCGAGCGCGAGCGGCGACCGCGCCGACCTGGCCGACGTGGCCGAAGACGCGCCGGTCTGGGTGCACGCCACTTCGACGCGCGAGAACTGCCTCGGGCAGGAATGCCCGAACTACAAGGACTGCTTCGTGATGCGGGCGCGCCGCAACGCGCTCGCCGCCGACGTGGTGGTAGTCAACCATCATCTGTTCTTCGCCGACGTGGTGCTGCGCGACGAAGGCGTCGCCGAGCTGCTGCCGGCGTGCAACACGCTGGTGTTCGACGAGGCGCACCAGCTGCCCGAGACCGCGCGGCTGTTCTTCGGCGCGACCGTCTCGACCGCGCAGCTGGTGGAGCTCGCGCGCGACGCGCGCCTGGAGCTGCGCGCCGCGGGCGGCGCGTCGCCCGAGCTGGACCGGCTCGCCGGGGCGCTCGAGAAGGCGGCGCGCGACTTGAGGCTCGCGCTGGGCGGCGAAGGCAGCCGCCTCGGCTGGGGGCAAGCCTCGCGCCTGCCCGGCTTCGGCGCCGCGCTGGCGGCGCTCGGCGCCGCGCTCGACGCGCTGGCCGAACCGCTCGCCGAGCAGGCCGAGCGCTCCGAGGGCCTCGAGTCCTGCGCGCGCCGCGCGGCCGAGGCGCGCGCCACGCTGGCGCGCATGCACGGCGACGAGGCGGCGAACGAGGTGCGCTGGGTCGAGACGTTCAGCCAATCGGCGCAGCTGCATCTCACCCCCCTGTCCTCGGCCGAGCTGTTCCGGCGCCAGATGGCAGACCATCCGCGGGCCTGGATCTTCACTTCGGCGACGCTCGCGGTGGGCGAGGACTTCGGCCATTTCACGCGCGAGCTCGGCATCGAGGCCGCGCAGGCGCGCCGCTGGGAGAGCCCGTTTGACTTCGCGCGCCAGGCCCTGCTCTACGTGCCCAGTGGGCTGCCCGCGGACCCGAATGACCCGGCTTTCACCGCCGCGGTGGTGGACGCCGCCTACCCGGCGCTGCGCGCGAGCGGCGGCAGGGCGTTCCTGCTCTTCACCACCCTGCGCGCGCTGCGCAAGGCGCACGAACTGCTCGCCGAGCGCTTCGAGCGCGACGCGATCGAGTACCCGCTGCTGGTGCAGGGCACCGGCTCGCGCAGCGAGCTGCTGGCGCGCTTTCGCGTGCTTGGCAACGCAGTGCTGCTCGGCAGCCAGTCGTTCTGGGAAGGGGTCGACGTGCGCGGCGAGGCGCTTTCGCTGGTGGTGATCGACAAGCTGCCGTTCGCGCCGCCCGACGACCCGGTGCTGTCGGCGCGCATCGAGGCGGTGCGCGCGCAGGGCGGCAATCCTTTCACCGCGCTGCAGCTGCCGCAGGCGATCCTGCAGCTGAAGC
>DAHVFK010000139.1 GCA_027317055.1 Betaproteobacteria bacterium
GTTCTTGCCCAGCTCCCAGTCGCGCTCGCTGACGTGCACTACCGGCATGCCCTCGGGCAGCGGTTCGACCGGGCTGTAGACCGACATGCGAAGCAGATCCGCGCCGAGGCAGATCGCGAGGTCGAACGGCTCGAGCGCGGCGCGCACCAGCTTCTGGTTGCGCGTCAGCGCGCCGAGATAGGCGCGGTGCTCGGTGGGGAACTGGGCGCTGTAGGGGATGGTCTGCTGGTAAACGCCGGCGCCGAGCAGTTCCGCGAGCTCGGCGGCCTCGGCGAAGGCGTCGTGGACCGAGAGCTCCTGGCCGGCGAGGATCACCGGGTTGTTCGCCGCGAGCAGCTTGGTCGCGATGCGCGCCAGCGCTTCGTCGGAGGGCCGGCTGCGCGCATCGACCCGCGTCGGGGGCGCGGGCGCGAATTCCACTTCCTGCTCGAGCACGTCGCCCGGCAGGGAGATGAACACCGGCCCGGTGGGCGGGGTGAGCGCGATCTTCGCCGCGCGCCGCACGACGAGCGGCAGGTCCGCGGCGCGCGTCACCTCGACCGCCCATTTGACGAACGGCTGCGCGACCGGCACCAGCGGCGCGTACAGCAGCGGCTCGAGCAGGCCGTGGCCCTGCTCCTGCTGGCCGGCGGTAAGGATCAGCGGCGAGCCGGAGAACTTGGCGTTGTAGAGCGCGCCCATCGCGTTGCCCAGGCCCGGCGCGACGTGCACGTTGCACGCGGCGAGCTTGTTCGAGGCGCGCGCGTAGCCGTCGGCCATGCCGACCACCACCGACTCGTACAGGCCGAGGACGTACTTGAGCTGCGGGTAATCCGGCATCACCTCCATGATCGGCAGCTCGGTGGTGCCGGGGTTGCCGAACATGTGGCTCACGCCTTCGTCGAGCAGCAGCCGCAGGAAGGCGCTGCGGCCGGTGAGAGTGGTCTTGGTCATGGTGGCCGGATTCTAGCGTGAGCGCCGGCGCGGTATCATCCGGACGAGGAGATAATTTCGTGCAGACTTCGATGCAGGCACAGCGGGTGCTGGTCACCGCCGGCGCGGCGGGGATCGGGCGCGCGATCGCGCAGACTTTTCTCGAGCACGGCGCGCGCGTGCACATTTGCGACGTGGACGAGAAGGCGCTCGCGCAGGCGAAGAAGGACCTGCCGCATGTGAGCCAGACCCGGGCGGACGACGCCAGCCTCGGCGACGTCGAGCGCCTGTTCGGCGACGTCGCGCGCGAGCTCGGCGGGCTGGATGTGCTGGTCAACAACGCCGGCATCGCCGGGCCGACCGCGAAGGTCGAGGATATCGAGCCTGCGGACTGGGAGCGCTGCATCGCGGTCGATCTGAACGGCATGTTCTACTGCACCCGGCGCGCGATGCCGCTGCTCAAGGCCGCCGGCGGCGGCAGCATCATCAACCTGTCCTCGATCGCCGGGCGGCTTGGCTTTGCGCTGCGCACGCCCTACGCCGCGGCGAAGTGGGCCGTGGTCGGTTTCAGCGAGAGCCTCGCGGCCGAGGCCGGCCCCGACGGCGTGCGGGTGAACTGCATCCAGCCCGGGGTGGTCGAGGGCGAGCGCGTCGAGCGCGTGATCGAGGCCAAGGCGAAGGGGCTGGGCATCTCGAACGACCAGATGCGGCGCCGGCTGCTGGAAAGCGTGAGCCTGCGCACCACGGTCAGCGCGCAGGACGTGGCGAACACCGCGCTGTTTCTCGCCAGCGACGCCGGCCGGCACATCAGCGGCCAGGCGATTTCGGTCTGTGGCGGCGTGCGTTACATGGTATAGGCGCAACAAACGAGAGGAGGCTTGCATGGCTGCTGCCCAGGGCAAGGTCATCATCACCTGTGCCGTCACCGGCGCGATCCACACCCCGACGATGTCGCCGCACCTGCCGATCTCGCCCGACGAGATCGCGGAAGCCGCGGTCGGCGCGGCGCAGGCGGGCGCGGCCATCGTGCACCTGCACGCGCGCATGCCCGAGGACGGCCGCCCGACGCAGGACCCGGAGATGTTCCGCCGCTTCCTGCCGCTGATCAAGGGAAGCTGCGACGTGGTGATCAATCTGACCACCGGCGGCGCGCCAACCATGTCGGTCGAGGAGCGGCTCGAGCCGGCGGCGATGCTCAGGCCCGAGGTGGCCTCGCTCAATATGGGGTCGATGAACTTCGGCCTGTACGAGATGCTGGGCCGCTACAAGGAGTTCAAGTACGCCTGGGAGAAGCCCTACCTGGCCGAGAGCGACGACCGGATCTTCAAGAACACCTTCAAGGACATCGCCCACATCCTGCGCTCGTGCAGCGACAACGCGACGCGCTTCGAGATCGAGTGCTACGACATCGGCCACCTTTACAGCGCGGCGCACTTCCTCGATCGCGGACTGCTCAAGCCGCCGCTTTTCATCCAGTCGGTGTTCGGCATCCGCGGCGGCATCGGCGCGCACGCCGAGGACGTGCTGCACATGAAGCGCACCGCCGACCGCCTGTTCGGCGACGCCTACCTGTGGTCGGTGCTCGGCGCCGGGCGCAACCAGATGCAGGTCGCGGCGCTGTCGGCGGTGATGGGCGGCAACGTTCGCGTCGGGCTGGAGGACAGCCTGTGGATCGGCAGGGGCCAGCTCGCGCGCTCGAACGCCGAGCAGGTGTTGAAGGTGCGCCGCATCCTGGAGGAGCTGGGCCTGACGGTCGCCACGCCGGCCGACGCGCGCCAGATGCTCAAGCTCAAGGGCGGCAACAACGTCAATTTCTGAGCGCACGGCGCGCTGGTTCGCGCGCAACGTCCTCGAGCTCGGGCGCGAGCTGCGGCTGTCCTATCTGCCGCCGCTCATGGTCTACCTCGCGGCGGGCATCTCCGGCCTGACCGGGATCGTCGGCACCTTCTTCGTCAAGGAGTACCTCGGCCTGTCGGCCGCGTTTCTTGCCGCGCTCGGCTTCTGGGCCGGGATTCCGTGGGCGCTCAAGATGCCCGTCGGGCACCTGGTCGACCTGATCTGGCGCTGGAAGGCCTGGCTGGTGTTTTTCGGCGCCGCGCTGATCGCGGCCAGCCTCGCGATCATGATCGGGCTGATCGAGCACACCGCGGCGATGCGCGCACTGATGCCGGTCGCGCACTGGTTCGTGCTCGCCGCGCTGCTCGGCCCCACCGGCTACATGGTGCAGGACGCGGTGGCCGACGCGATGACGGTCGAGGCGGTGCCGCGCGTCGACGCGCAAGGGCGCCCCTACGACGCAGCGCAGCGCAAGCTGATGCACACCACGATGCAGACGCTGGGGCGGGTGGCGATCATCGGCGGCAGTGTGCTGGTGGCGCTCGCCAACGTGATCTTGTTCCAGGGCGCGAGCGCGCTGCCGCAGGCGCAAAAGGCGGTCCTGTACGCCGAGATCTACAAGCTGGCGCTGATCATTCCCGCGGTTTCGCTCCTCGGCGTCGCGCTCGCCGGCGTGCTGCGGCGCAGGCAGTGGGCGCGCCTGCGCCGCCAGGGCCACGCCGAGGCCGAGATCGAACGGATGCTCGCGGTGCACGGCGAGCAGCGCACCACGCCCAACTGGTGGGTGCTCGGCGGCAGCCTGGTCTTCGCGGTGATCACGGTGAGCGTTGGTCTTTCCGAATTGCGCTTTGCGAAGGAAATCATTTTTTCAGGCTCGCTCGGTGTCCTGCTCTTTCTGCTCTGGCGCCTGGCGCGCGAGCTCGAGCCCGCCGCGCGCGAGGTGCTGGTCGCGACGGCCCTGGTGCTGTTCGTGTACCGCGCCGTGCCCGGGCCCGGCGCGGGCTCGACCTGGTGGATGATCGACCAGCTCAGGTTCGACCAGGCCTTCCTCGCCGAGCTGTCGCTGATCGCCTCGACGCTGACGCTCGCGGGGATGTTCATCTTCCGCCGCTACATGGCGGAGAAGTCGATCGCGCAGATCATCGTCATGCTGACCTTCGTCGGCACCGCGCTCGGGCTGCCGATCATCGGCATGTTCTACGGCCTGCACCAGTGGACCGCGGCGCACACCGGCGGCGTGGTCGGCGCGCGCTTCATCGCCCTGGTGGACACCGCGCTCGAGTCGCCGCTGGGGCAGATCGCGATGATCCCGATGCTGGCCTGGATCGCGAACTCCGCGCCGGCGCACCTCAAGGCGACCTACTTCGCGGTCATGGCCTCGTTCTCCAATCTCGCGCTGTCGGGGGCGCAGCTCGGCACCGAGTACCTGAACCGGATTTTCGTCGTCACGCGCGAGGTGCGCGACCACGCCACCGGCGCGATCCTGGTGCGCGCCGATTACAGCGAGATGGGCGTGCTGCTGATCGGCGCCACGCTGATCGGGCTCGCGCTGCCCCTGATCGCCGTCGGAATCGTTAGAATTGCCGGACTTCGCACCGCCTGACCGCCCCGTGAACCTCGTCATCCTCGACGATTACCAGCACCTCGCCCTGCAATCCGCCGACTGGGACCGTCTACGCCGGCGCGGGGTCGAGATCAGCGTGTTCCACGACGCCTTCGCTTCCGAGGCGGACGCGGCCGCGCGGCTGGCGCCGTTCGAGATCGTGTGCCTGATGCGCGAGCGCACCCCATTTGCGCGTCCCCTGATCGAGCGCCTGCCCAGGCTGAAGCTGGTGACGCTCACCGGCGTGCGCGCGCCGAGCCTGGACGCGAACGCCTGCGCCGAGCGCGGCGTTCCGGTCTGCCATACGCGCGGCGGCGACACCGGCGCCTCGACCAGCGAGCTCGCCTGGGGGCTGATCATCGCGGCCGCGCGCGACCTCGCCAGGGCCGAGCGCGGCATGCGCGCCGGACAGTGGCACCAGGGCGTCGCCGGCGGCATGGTGCTCGAGGGCCGGCGCCTGGGGCTGCTCGGGCTGGGCAAGCTGGGCGCGCGCATGGCGCGCATCGGCGCCGCGTTCGGCATGCAGGTCGCGGCCTGGAGCCCGAACCTGACCCGCGAGCGGGCCGCCGCGGCCGGCGCGGCGCTGCTCGGCAAGGAGCAGCTGTTCGAGACCGCGGACGTATTGAGCATCCACCTGGTGCTGGGCGAGCGCACGCGCGGCCTGGTCGGCGCGGCGGAGCTCGCACGCATGAAGCCGGGCGCGATCCTGGTCAACACCTCGCGCGGGCCGATCGTGGACGAGCCGGCGCTGCTCGCGGCGCTCGAGAGCGGCCGCCCCGGACACGCCGCGCTCGACGTCTACGACCGCGAGCCGCTGCCCGGCGACCATCCCTTGCGCCGGCTGGACAACGTCACGCTTGCGCCGCACCTGGGCTATGTCAGCATGGACGTGATGCGCGCTTTCTACGCCGATACGGTGCAAAACGTCGAGGCCTGGCTCGACGGCAGGCCGCTGCGCGTGCTCAACCCGGAAGCGCTGGCGTGAGCGCGACCCGCCTGTGCCTGGTGCGCCACGGCGAAACGGCGTGGAACGCGGAAGGCCGCGTGCAGGGCCAGCTCGACGTGCCGCTGAGCGAGGTCGGACACGCGCAGGCGCGCGCGGTCGCGGCGGCGCTCGCCGGCGAGCGCTTCGACGCGATCTACGCGAGCGACCTGACGCGGGTGCGCCAGACCGCCGCGCCCACGGCTGAGCGCCTGGACGCGCCGGTGGCGCTCGACGCCGCGCTGCGCGAGCGCCACTACGGCATGTTCGAGCGCCACACCTACGTCGAGGTGCGCGAGCGCTACCCCGCGGAGTACGCGCGCTTTCGCGACAAGGACCCCGATTTCGATTTCGGCAGCGGGGAGAGCCTCAAGGCGTTCGCCGCGCGCGCGCTCGAATGCGTCGAGCGCCTCGCCGCGCGCCACGCGGGCGAGAGCATCCTCGTTTTCACGCACGGCGGCGTGCTCGAGATGGTCTACCGCCGCGCGGCCGGCATGACGCTGTCGTCGCCGCGCGACTTCGAGATCCCGAACGCGGCGCTCAACCGCGTCGAGGCGACCCCCGGCGAGTGGCGCGTCGCCGCCTGGGCCGAGGTCGCGCACCTCGAGCGCGCGCTGGACGACCTGCCGGGATGAGCATGCGCCGCGCGACCCTGCTCGCCGCCGCGGGCCTCTGGCTCGCCGCGCCGCTCGCCTGCGCGACGAGCGACCCGCTGGTGGGCATGATCGAGGCCGACGGCGGCGCCGGCGTGGGCATCGCCGCGACCTTGACGCGCTCGCCTTACGTCGACGGCGGAGTGCGCAACGACCTGGTGCCGCTGTACCTGTACGAGAACCAGCATTTCTACCTGCACGCCTACCGCGTCGGCTTCAAGTTCGATCGCGGGCAGGGCGACGGCTTCGATCTATTCCTCACCCACCGCTTCGAAGGCTTTCCCTCCGACCGGATTCCCTCGAGCCTGGCCGGGATGGCCAACCGCGGCCCGGGGCTGGACGCCGGGGTGGGCTACGAGCGGCGCTTTCGCTGGGGCACGGTGTTCGGCGAGGCGCTGCGCGACGTGAGCCACAGCTCGGGCGGTAACGAGCTGCGCCTGGGCTACAACTACGACTGGCAGCGCGGGCGGCTGCGGCTGCGGCCCTACGTTATGGCCTCGCTGCGCAGCGCGCGGCTGAACAACTACTACTACGGCGTGCGCCCGGACGAAGCGACGCCCACCCGCCCCGCCTACGAGGCCGGCGCCGGCTTCAACAACGAGGCCGGGCTGTACGGCTCGTACCGCCTGACCGAGCGCTGGCGCCTGCTGGCCGGCATCTCGGCGACGCGCTGGTCGGGCGCGGTGCGCGACAGCCCGATCGTGAAGGACCGGATGGAGATCTCGGGCATGGTGGGCGCGGCCTACGACTTCTCCCCGCAGCATGAGGACTTCGCGCCCGGCGGCAAGCCGCTGATCGTGAAGCTGCTGGTCGGCAAGTCGAGTGGCTGCAACCTGCTGCCTATCATGGAGCTGCGCTGCACCTCGACCGACACGCCCGACAAGACCCGCGTCGCCGGGATCGAGATCGGGCGCACCTTGGTGCAGCGGCTGAACGGTTGGCCGGTCGATATCGTCGGCTATGTCGGGCTGCTGCACCATGACGAGCGCGGCCTGCAGCCCGACTCCTGGCAGTTCAACGCCTACGTCAAGGGCTATTGGTACGGTTTTCCCTGGAGCGACCGGGTGCGCACGCGCGTGGGCTTCGGCACCGGCCTGTCGTACGCGCAGCGCATACCGTACGTCGAGGCGCGCGACCAGGCGCGGCGCGGCCGCGGCACCTCGTACCTGCTCAACTATCTCGATCCGAGCATCGACGTCAGCATCGGCGACCTGCTGGGCAGGCGTTCGCTGCACGACGCCTACTTCGGCTTCGGCGTGACCCACCGCTCCGGGATTTTCGGCAGCTCGCAGCTGTTCGGCGACGTCAACGGCGGCTCGAACTACATCTATACCTACGTGGAGTGGACGCTCTAGTGACGCAGGGGTGAGAATCGCCTTACCCCCGCACCCCCTCACCGGGCGGCGTCGCGGCGACGATGCGGTTCTTGCCTTCCTGCTTCGCCAGGTACATCGCCCGGTCGGCCTGCGCGACGATGGAGTCGAGGTTGCGCCCGTCGGCGGGGAACCCGGCCACGCCGATGCTGACGGTCGATTCCACGCGCGTGCCGCCCAGGCTCAGGGGCGTTTCAGCGACCGTCCGGCGGATGCGCTCGGCGACGTCCAGCGCGCCCTTGAGCGGGGTTTCGGGCAGCAGCACGATGAACTCGTCGCCGCCGTAGCGCGCCGAGATGTCGGTGTAGCGCAGTTCGCCCTGGATGCACTGCGCGAGCTGGCGCAGCAACTCGTTGCCGGCCTCGTGCCCGAGCGTGTCGTTGACCGTCTTCAGGTTGTCCGAGTCGATCATCAGCACCGTGGCGGGGCGCTCGTAGCGCAGCGCCTGGCCGAAGCTGCGGTCGGCCACGATGGCGAAGCCGCGCATGTTGTACAGCCCCGTGAGCTCGTCGGTCTCCGACAGCAGCTTCGCCTTGTTCAGTCCGTAGCGGATATCGGCCGAGAACATGGTGGTCACGTAGGCGACCAGCACCACCGGCGCGAATCCAGCCGCGAGGGCACCGACGTCGGCCAGTGCGGGCAGCGCACCTGTCGCC
>DAHVFK010000013.1 GCA_027317055.1 Betaproteobacteria bacterium
CATGTAGCCGGCGTGCGCCTCGACCAGCGCATTGAACGCAGGCTTGATATTCGACTTGTCGAAGTCGAAATAGATGCTGCGCTTCGCGAGGATGCTGTTGGGATCGTGCAGCGGGTTCATCGCCATCTGCGGTTGCTCGACCGGTTGCGCCTGCGGAGCAGGTGCCGGTGCCGAGGCCTGCGGCGCCGGCGCCGGCTGTGGCGCTTCCGCAGTCTGCTGGCTGGCGCAGGCGCCAAGCAGCAGCGCGAATGAGGATGCGATCAGGATTGCAGG
Organism: Betaproteobacteria bacterium; assembly: GCA_027317055.1. Lineage (GTDB taxonomy): Bacteria > Pseudomonadota > Gammaproteobacteria > Burkholderiales > SG8-39 > DAHVFK01. Next base: position 274 of record DAHVFK010000013.1, read on the forward strand.
CGTTTTCATTCTCATGGTCTATCTTTCCTTAGTGACAGCATCATGTCGCCGATGCGGTGCGGTTTTCGCCGTCGCGAAGAGGCACGCGTTTAACGTTCGCCCTGCGTAGCGGTTGACGTGACAGGCCGGAGTCAGATGTCCCCGAAGTCGCCGTGCCTGCCCCTCCCCGACGCGAAGCGCTTCGCTCCCGCAGCGCCCTCCGCAACAAACGCCAGGATACCGTTGTACCACTCCCTGCGCATCGCGTCACGTAGTTCAAGCCCTTCTTGCATGCGCGCGGAGCGCCTGTCGGCGCGCACGCAGGCCTGCGGAAAACGTGAAATTTCGCACGCCAGCGCCTCGGCCGCCCCCCGCGAGGCCCCGTCCGGAACGACCCTCTCGCAGGCCCCGATGCGGTACGCCTCCTCGGCCGGCAGCTTGCGGCCGGTGAGGATGAGCTCCATCGCCCGCCCGGCGCCGACCAGGCGCGGCAGGCGCACCGTGCCGCCGTCGATCAGCGGCACGCCCCAGCGGCGGCAGTACACCCCGAAGTATGCCGATTCTTCCATCACGCGCAGGTCGCACCACAGCGCCAGCTCGAAACCGCCGGCCACCGCAGGCCCCGCGATCGCGGCGATCACCGGCTTGTCGAGCTCGAGCCGGGTGGGCCCCATCGGGCCCCTTGGCGGCGGGCGGTCGTCGAGCGGGTAGGCGATCTCCTGCATCGGACGCGGATCGTCCGTCAGCGCCGCCGCGGCCCTGAGGTCGAATCCGGCGCAGAACGAGCCGCCTTCGCCCCACAACACGGCAACCGCGGCTTGCGGGTCGCGGTTGAAGTCGTTGAAGGCGTCTACCAGCGCCTCGGCAGTTTGCGGATCCACGGCATTGCGCGCCTCGGCGCGCGATTGGATCACCGTCCACACCGCACCATTCTTTTCCACGCGTACGCTCATGCCGTCCTCCATGCCAGTGCGACGTAGCCGATGTTACAGTTGGTCATGCGGCGCGTGACGTGGTACTTCGATTTCGTTTCCCCGTTCTCCTACCTGTGCCTTGCGCGCCTGGGCGAGTTGGCCCACGTCGAACTCGTCTACCGGCCCGTGCTTTTCGCCGGCTTGCTGCAGCACTTCGGCCAGAAGGGGCCGGCGGAAATCGACTCCAAGCGGCGCTGGACCTATCGCTGGTGTCAGTGGTCGGCCGAGCGCCTCGGCCTGCCGTTTCGCTTTCCGGCCACGCACCCGTTCAACCCGCTGCAGCACCTGCGCCTCGCGATCGCGGCGCGCTGCGAGCCGGCGGCAGTGAAGCGAATCTTCGAAGCGCTGTGGAGCACGGGCGCGGAGCCGGGGGACGCGCAACGCTTTGCCGAGCTATGCGGCGCATTGAGAGTCGATGCGGCCCGGCTGGGAGATCCAGAAGTGAAGCAAACTCTGCGTCGCAACACCGATCAGGCTGCGGCTGCGGGAGTGTTCGGCGTACCGAGCTTCGAAGCCGACGGCGAGTTGTTCTGGGGCGTCGACTCGATCGACTTCCTGAAGGCTTTCCTGGCCGATGCGTCGGTGGTGCAAAACGCGCAGATGAAGCGCCTCGACGCGCTGCCGGTCGGCGCCAGCCGGCGCGGCTAACCGTACTTGCGCAGGTCGTCGATGACCTTGCCGTCGTTCGGCAGGCTGCCCGGCGCGACGAACTCGGTTTCGCCGCGCAACTTGGTGACGTCGCGGATGGTGGCGACGATCGCCTCGGCGAGCCCCGCCGGGCGCTCCTTCGCCTCGCATCGGAGCGTCATGCGGTCCTTGCCGACCTCGCCCTCGACCACCAGCCGCGCGCGCAGCACCTCGGGGTGACGGCGCAGGATCTCGTTGACCTGCTTGGCGGTGACGAACAGCGCGCGCACCTTGGTGCTCTGGTCGGCGCGGCCCATCCAGCCCTTGATCCGGGTGTTGGTGCGCCCGCATGGGCTGGGCCCCGGCAGCACGGCCGACAGGTCGCCGGTACCGAATCGCACCAGCGGGTAGTCCCGGTTGAAAGTGGTGATCACGACCTCGCCCACCTCGCCCTCGGGCACGGGGTCGCCGGTACCGGGGCGTACGATCTCGAGGATCAGCCCTTCGTCCAGCATCATGCCCTCGTTCAGCGTGCCGTCGGGCAGCGCGGTTTCGTAGGCGAGATGGCCGAGGTCCGCGGTCGCGTACAACTGCATCACGCGCACCCCGCGCTCGCCCATCGATTTCCTGAGCGCGGGCGGCAGGTACTCGGCGCCGACCACGGCTTTCTTGAGCGCCGAGATGTCGAGCTTGAGCTCGTCCGCCTTGTCCGCGATCAGCTTGAGAAACGAAGGCGTGCCGATGAACCCGTTGATCCCGAGGTCGCGTATCGCCGCCACCTGCATCTCGGTCTGCCCGACGCCTGTCGGCACCACCGTGCAGCCGAGCGCGAGCGCGCCGGACTCGAGCATCGATCCGGCGGGGGTGAAGTGATAGGCGAAAGTATTCATCACCAGGTTGCCGGCGCGGAATCCGCCTGCGTACAAGCCGCGCGCGGTGCGCCACCAGTCCTTGCCCAGGCCTTCGGGCTCGTAGATCGGGCCGGGCGAGACGAACAGCTTGGCGAGCTTTTCGCGCGGGGTCGCGTTCAAGCCACCCAGCGGCGGTATCGTCTTTTGAAGCTCGCCGAGGTCGGACTTGCGCGTCACCGGCAGGCGCGCGAGCCCCGCGCGCGAGCTCACTGCAGCGGGGTCGACCCCGGCCAGGACGCGGCCGAAACCGGGCGCATTGCTCTTCGCGTGCGCAATCTGACCCGGCAGCGCCGCCATCAGTGCCGCTTCGCGTTGCTCCGGGGGCCGGGTTTCGAGGGTGTCGAAGTATTCCATCGAAAAAAAACGGAAAAAAACGGGGTCAGAGTTGAATTACATCCATGTCCAGAAACCTGAACGTTCCAGATTGTAATTCGACTCTGACCCCGTTTTCTCTACAGCCAGCGCTTGCGCCGGCGGTACGACTTGACGTCGCGGAAGCTCTTGCGCTCGCCGGACGAGAAGCCGAGGTAGAACTCCTTCACATCCTCGTTCTCCGCCAGCGACTTGCCTTCGCCGTTCATTACGACGCGGCCATTCTCGAGGATGTAGCCGTAATCCGCGTACTTCAGCGCGATGTTGGTGTTCTGCTCCGCGAGCAGGAAGCTCACTCCTTCCTTGCGGTTGAGATCTCTTACGATCTCGAAAATCTCTCCGACCAGCTGCGGCGCGAGCCCCATCGAGGGCTCGTCGAGCAGGATCATCTTCGGCTTCGCCATCAAGGCACGCCCGATCGCGGTCATCTGCTGCTCGCCGCCCGAGGTGTAGCCTGCGAGCCCGTTGCGACGCTCCTTGAGCCGGGGAAAATAGGAATAGACCAGCTCCATGTCGCGCCCGATCACCGCCCTGCCGTCGCGCCGCGTGAAGGCGCCGGTGAGCAGATTCTCCTCCACGGTCAGGTGTCCGAAGCAATGACGCCCTTCCATGACCTGCACGCAGCCGCGGCGCACCAGCTCGTTCGGCGAAAGCGCCTGCACCTCGGCGCCGTTGAACACGATCGAGCCCTTGGTCACCTCGCCCCGCTCGGAGTGCAGCAGGTTCGAGATCGCCTTCAGCGTCGTCGTCTTGCCCGCGCCGTTGCCGCCGAGCAGCGCAACGATCGCGCCCCGCGGGACGTCGAGCGAAACGCCCCTGAGCACGAGGATCACGTGGTCGTAGACGACCTCGACGTTGTTTAGGGACAGGATCGCTTCGACTGCGGCCGGGTCGGCGGATCGCTGCCCGGCGGGTGCTGCTGCGCTCATCGCTGGCTCCAAGGCTCCGCCTCCCCCGCCGTGCGCACAGCGCCGGCGGGGGACGGGAGATCGCTTAGGTCAGAGAGTCTTGTCGTCGCACGGCTCGTCGCGCTTCGGCCACGGCTGGTTCTTGCCGACGTAGTCCTTGGCGGCCTCGTCCAGCAGCGGCATCACCTTGTCCTTCACCGGCGCGATCCAGTCGGAGACCTTGACCCACTTCTTGCCGTCCCACTGCTGCACGTAGACGGAGCCGTGGCCATTGTGATCCGCACAGGTCACGTGGATCGGCGGCCCGAACCCGGCCAGGCCGATCTGCTTCCAGCGCTGCTCCGAGATCTTCAGGGTTTCGAGCCCGCGCCGCATATCCGCGCCGTCGATCACCTTCTTGCCGGTGAGCTTCTGCGCATGGCGGATCGCCTCGGCGATAACCACCGCGTTCATGATGCCGCGGTTGTAGAAGTTCTCGCCAACCATGTCCTTGGGCGTCTGGCTGTTGCCCTTCGCGATGACGTACTTCTCGATGTCCTTGATCGCAGGGTAATTCGCGCCCACCGCGTTGAAGTTCATCGACAGATAGCCCTTGCCGCCCGCGCCCGCGGGCCGGGCGTCATCCTCGCTGCCGGACCACCACACGCCGATGAAGTGATCCAGCGGATAGCCCGTCTTGGCCGCTTCCTGCACCGCGGTCGGGTTCATCGCGCCCCAGCCCCACATGATCATCCAGTCGGGTCGGTCGCGGCGCACGCCGAGCCACAGCCCGGACTGGCTCTGCATCTGGGGAGGCGGCACCGGGTACATCTTGACGTTGAAGCCGTACTCCTTGGCGAAGTCGTTGAGCAGCGGGATCGGCTCGCGGCCGTAGCCGCCGTCGAAATAGATGAATCCGATCGTCTTGCCCTTGAGTTTGTCGAATCCGCCGCCTTCCTTCTGGGCGATGTACTTCAGTGCGATCGACATCCCGTCCCAATAAGTGTCGGGCGGATTGAAAATCCACGGAAAGTCTGCCCCGACCGCGGACGCCGACAGGCCGTAAGCCATCGACAGGATCGGGATCTGATCTACCGACGCCTTCGGAATGAGTGCGAGCGTGATCCCGGTCGAATACGGATTGATGACCAGGGGATGCCGGCTCTTGAACGAGTCGTAGCATTCGACGCCCTTCTCGTTCTTGTACTGCGTCTCGCATTCCTGAACGTTAATCTTCACGCCCCCGATGCCGCCGTCGCGCGCATTGAGCATCGACAGGTAATCGTGCATGCCGTTCGCGATCGGGATGCCGGAATTGGCGAACGGGCCCGTGCGGTAGGTGAACAGCGGCACGAGCATCGAGTCTTTGGCGAGGGCCTCCGAAGCCGGGACGGATGCCCCGATCACTCCTGCGACCGCCGCGCCGAGTACCAGATATTTAAGGCGCATTTTCCTTCCTCCTCTCCATGGGGGCCGACGCGACAGGCGCCGGCCTTATCTTGGTGTCCCGCGACGAGTGTACGCTTCCGCCTCAATATGGGAAAGGCCACACCCTGAGCTTCTGCTTGCCGATCTGCCACAGCCGCGCCAGCCCGTGCGGCTCGACGATCAGGAAGAATATGATCAGCACGCCCAGGATCACGAACGTGCTCTGATCCACCGTCGCGCTGCGGATATGCAGGCCTAAATAATCGGGGGCGTGGCGCAGCACGATCGGCAGCCCCCAGATCAGCGCCGCACCGAGAAACGAGCCGAGCAAGCTGCCGAGCCCGCCGATGATCACCATGAACAGAATCAGGAACGACTGGTTGATGTTGAAGCTCTCCGACTCGGCGTTGCCGAGCCAGAGAAACACCATCATCGCCCCGGCGACCCCGCAGTAGAACGAGGACACGGCGAAGGCCAGCAGCTTGGTCTGATACAGCCTGATGCCGATCAGCTCCGCAGCGAGGTCCATGTCGCGCACCGCCATCCAGGTGCGGCCAATGCGCCCGCGCATGAGGTTCGCCGCCATCAGAACGAGGGCCGCGACGATCGATAGCACGATCAGGTAGCGCGTCACCGACGACGCGGTCGGTCCGGTCACGGCCAGGCCGAACATGGTCTTCGTCGGCACCTCGATCGAGGCGGAGATGTTGTAGTTGTACAGCCACGGAATGCGGATGAAGCACCATGAGAGGAAGAACTGCGCGGCGAGCGTGGCAACCGCGAGGTAAAAGCCCTTGATGCGCAGCGAGGGCAGGCCGAACACGGTGCCGATCGCCGCCGCGAAGAATCCCGAGCACAGGATCAGAAAGATGATGTTCACGTTGGGAAAAAACGTCGTCAGCTTGTAGCAAGCGAAGGCCCCCACGCCCATGAAGCCGCCGGTGCCGAGCGAGAGCAGTCCGGTATAGCCGGTAAGGAGATTGAGTCCGGTTGCCGCGAGCGAGAGCACCAGGATCGGGATGAGCACCGAATCGAGGGCGAAGTTGGAGGCTGTGAGCGGCACCGCGACAAAGGCGATGAGCAGAATGACCGCGATCCCGATCCGGTCCTGCAGGATGGGCAGCAGGGCCTGGTCGGCGGCGTAGCTCGTCTTGTACTGCCCGACTTCGCGATAGAACATTGGGTTTCTCTTAAAGCCGTTCGATGATGCGCTCGCCGAAAAGGCCCTGCGGCCGGAACAGCAGGAAAACGAGCGCGATGACGTAGGCGAACCAGCTCTCGATCCCTCCCCCGACGAGCGGCCCCCAGTAAAACTCGCCCATCTTCTCGCCAACCCCGATGATGAGGCCGCCGACGATAGCGCCCGGGATGGACGTGAAGCCGCCCAGGATCAGCACCGGCAGCGCCTTCAGCGCGATGATTTCCAGTGCGAACGAGACGTTCGAGCGGGCGCCCCACATGATGCCGGTCGCCAGGGCGACGACGCCGGCGGCGAACCAGACCACGACCCAGATCTGCTCGAGCGAGATGCCGACCGACAGGGCCGCGCGGTGGCTGTCGGCCACCGCTCGCAGCGCGCGGCCGATGCGCGTGCGGTTGAACACGATGCCGAGCCCCGCAACCATGAGCGAGGCGATGATCGCGGCCGCGATATCGATCTTCTGCAGTTGCACGTAGCCGCCGAGCATGTTGATGCGGTAGGAACCGCTCGGCAGCCCCAGCTCGCCCGAGATCATCACCTTGGGATCGCCGCCGAAGATCAGTTCGCCCAACCCGATCAGAACGTAGGTGAGTCCGAACGTGGCCATGAACAGGATGATCTCGGGCTGGTTGACGAGCGGCCGCAGGATGGCGCGCTCGACGGCGACGGCGAGGACCAGCATCACCACGACGGTGAGCGCCAGCGCCACGTATGCCGGCACCCCGTGCTCGTTGAGGCCGACCAGGGTGAGCGCCGCGAACACGACCATGATGCCCTGCGCGAAGTTGAACACGCCGGAGGCCTTGAAGATGAGAACGAAGCCGAGCGCGATCAGGGCGTACAGGACGCCGCTGACGAGCCCGTCCCACAGCGTCTGCACCAGCAGGTCGGGGGCGTGGCCCATCTGCATGAACGGATCGACGAAGATGCTGTAGAGAAGGTGCACGGTCGTTCTCTTAGTGTGCGACCCCGAGATAGGCGTCGATGACGGCCTGATCGCTGCGCACCTGGTCGGGCGTGCCGTCGGCGATCTTGCTTCCGTAGTCGAGCACGACGACGCGATCGGAGATGTCCATCACCACACCCATGTCGTGCTCGATCAGAACGATCGTGGTGCCGTAGTGGTCGTTTACGTCGAGCACGAAGCGGCACATGTCCTGCTTCTCCTCGAGGTTCATTCCCGCCATCGGTTCGTCCAGCAGCAGCACCGAGGGCTCCATCGCCAGCGCGCGCGCCAGCTCGACGCGCTTCTGCAGGCCGTAGGGCAGCTGGCCGACCGGCGTTCGCCGGATGTGCTGGATCTCGAGGAAATCGATGATCTCCTCGACCGCGCGCCGGTGCTCGATCTCCTCGCGCCGCGCCGCCGGCAGCCAGAACGCTTCCTGCAGTAGGTTGCCGCGCATCTTCAGGTTGCGCCCGACCATGATGTTGTCGAGCACCGTCATGCCGCGGAACAGCGCGATGTTCTGGAAGGTGCGGCCGATGCCCATCGTGGCCGCAACGTGCGGCTTCATGCCGCGGAACTCGCGCCCCCTGAAGCGGATGATGCCGTGCTGCGGCTGGTAAAAGCCGTTCAAAACGTTGAGCATCGAGCTCTTGCCGGCGCCGTTCGGACCGATGATCGCGCGCACCTCGTGCTCGCGCACATCGAACGAAACCTCGGTAAGCGCCCTCACGCCGCCGAAGGTAAGCGAAACCTCTTCGACCGCCAGCACCGGGGCGCCGATACGCTGCGCTCGAGCCTCGGTTTCCGTCATACGGTCAGGCGGCCTCGCGCGCGGCCGCGGGCGGGAAGCTGCGAGCGTCGCAGATCGACAGATCGGCGGAAATCTGCCCGGTGCGACCGTCCTCGTAGCGCACTTGCGCCTCGACGTGCACCGACTCCTTTCCGGCGTAGAGCGCTTCGACCAGCGACGCGTACCTCTCCGCGATGTAGCCGCGGCGTACCTTGCGCGTGCGCGTGAGCTCGCCGTCGTCGGCGTCGAGCTCCTTGTGCAGCAGCAGGAAGCGATGAATCTGGCTCCCGGCAAGTTCCGGATCGGCGGCGAGGTCGGCGTTAACTTGCTCGACGCACTGGGTGATCAGGTCGCGGACCTCCTTGCGCGAGGCAAGGTCGACGTAACCGGTGTACGCCAGTTTGCGCTTCTCGGCCCAGTTGCCGACCGCCTCCATGTCGATGTTGATGAAGGCGCACACGCGGTCACGCGCGTGGCCGAAGGCAACCGCCTCCTTGATGTAGGGAAAGAACTTGAGCTTGTTTTCGAGGTACTTGGGGGCAAACAGCGTGCGGTCGTCGAGCCTGCCGACGTCCTTGACGCGGTCGATGATCTTGAGATGTCCGTCGGCGTCGAGGTAGCCCGCATCGCCGGTATGGAACCACCCTTCCGCGTCCTTGGCTTGCTCGGTCGCCTGCGGGTTCTTGTAGTACTCCCTGAACAGGCCCGGGGAGCGGATCAGCAGCTCGCGCTGCGGCGTGAACTTGAGCTCGACCCCGCGCACCGCCGGGCCGACGGTATCCGCCTTGACCTGGCCGTTCGGCTGCACGCAGACGAATACCGAGGTCTCGGTCGAGCCGTAGAGTTGCTTCAGGTTTATGCCGATCGAGCGGTAGAACCTGAACAAATCCGGTCCGATGGCCTCTCCGGCGGTATAGGCGACGCGCACCCGGCTCATGCCGAGCACGTTGCGCAGCGGCCCGTACACGAGCAGGTCTCCCAGCGCGTAGTGCAGGCGCTGCGCCATGCCGACAGGTTTACGGTCGAGAATGGCGCCGCCGACGCGCCGCGCCACGTCCATGAAGTGCCGGTACAGGGCGCGCTTGAAGCGCCCGGCGTCCTCCATGCGGATCGATACCTGAGTGAGCAGGGCTTCGAGCACCCGCGGCGGCGCGAAGTAGTAGCTGGGCCCGATCTCGCGCATGTCGGTCATCAGCGTCTCGGCCGACTCGGGGCAGCAGATGCAATAGCCGGTGGCGAAAGGCTGGGCGTAGGAGAAGATGTTCTGGCCGATCCAGGCCGGGGGCAGGTAGGCGATTACGACGTCGCGATCCGTGAGGCCTTCCATCTCGGCGGCCGCCCTGGCGCGGTCGATCAGCGCATGATGAGTGAGTACCACGCCCTTGGGGGTGGCGGTGGTGCCTGAAGTGAAGAACATCGCTGCCGGGTCATCCCCCGCGCCCTTCTCGATCTCGCGCTCGAGAAACCCGGGATCGCGCTTGGCCGCCTCGGAGCCGATCTCGCGCAGCCTGTCGTAACTTGCAAGCTGCGGCTGGGCGTAGTGGCGCAGGCCGCGCGGATTGTCGTAATAGATGTGCTTGAGCGTCGGGCATTGCGGCAGGATCTCGAGCAGCTTGTCGACCTGCTCCTGGTCCTCCACGACCGCGAGGGCGATCTCGGCATTCTGGATCGGGAATGCCATCTCGGCCGCGACCGCGTCCTGGTACAACGGCACCGGGACGGCGCCCAGGCACTGCGCGGCGCACATCGCGGCGTAGATGCGCGGACGGTTGTCGCCGACCAGCGCCATGTGATCGCCGCGCTTGAGCCCCTGGTCCGCGAAGCCGCAGGCGAGCACGCGCACCTCGTCGGCGAGCTGGGTCCAGGTCCAGGTCTGCCAAATGCCGCGATCCTTCTCGCGGATCGCGGGCCGCGCGCCACGCACTTTGGCGTGGTGCAACAGCAATTTGGGAAACGTGTCGAGCGCCCCGATGTCGGCTGCCATCGAGCTTCCTCCTCCATTTGAACGAACCATCGGCCGGTCCTCCCCGGCCTGCGCTCGCGATCGTATCTGATTCCTGCCCCAGTATGACACGCTGCGCAGCAGCAAAGTCTAGCCGCTGGTCGTCTACGCTTGTGCCCTCATCGATCGCGCAGCTCGCGCGCACCGCTGCGCCGCTCCGCCAGGCGCGGGGTCAGCTTCAAATCCCGGTTCAGGCGCGCGAACACTGAAAACAAGCGGATCCGCCAGTTGACGGCAAACGCGTCGGCGCCGTGGCCCGAGAGCAGCGAAGTGACTGCCTGCCGCAGCTTCAATTTGTCGGTTGGATGAATCAGTAGCTCGGCGGTTTCCGGTCGATAGAAACTGCGGACGAAATCGCGGTAGGCGCGCTCCGTACGCCGCAGCCAGCGCTCGTAGCGCGCGAACGCCGCGCGGGAGAAGCGTCGCCGCGTCAACGCCGCGTCGATGGCCGCCGCCGCCTGGAAGGCGCCGCCCAGCGCGAGTTGTACGCCGCTCGAGAACACCGGGTCGATGAATGCGGCGGCATCGCCCACCAGCAGCCAGCGATCGCCGGCGAGCTGGCTCGCGGAATAGGAGTAGTCGGATGCGGTCCGGATCGGCGCGAGACGACGGGCAGCATCGAAGCGCGCCGCCAGGTAGGGGCTTTCGGCAAGGCCGCGCTCGAAGTACGCGGCGTCGGGCTTGCTGCCGCGTAGCGCCTTCGCGGGCGCTACGAGCCCCACGCTGGTGCGATCGCCGGCGAGCGGGATCACCCACCACCAGCCATCACGAACGAGCACGATCGTGATGTCTCCCGCCGAGTCGCCGCTGCCGCGCGAAGCGCCGCCGTAGTGGGAGAACACGGCGAAATTGCGCAGCTCGGGGTCCATTCGACGCAGCTTGAAGCGGCCGGCAAGCATCGAGCGCTGCCCCGTTGCGTCCACCAGCACGCTGGCGCGCAGCGTGGCGTTCCCGGCAACTACCTCGACACCGTCGTCGCCGACGGTGAAGTCTCGCACCTCGCATGCCTGGCGCACGTCCGCGCCGGCTCGCGCGGCGTTGTCGAGCAGGATCGCGTCGAATCGATCGCGGTCGACCTCGAACGCATAGGGCGATCCGCCGAGCAGGCTGTCGGCGAAGGGATAGCGGCGCGACAGCGAGCCGTCGCCGACCACGAACTCCGCCGCGTACTTGTGCGGAAAACCGGCGGCTTCCACGGCATCGAGGACCCCAAGCTCACGCAGCGGCGCAACGCTGCAGGGCAACAGCGATTCGCCGATGTGGAAGCGCGGAAAGCGCTCGCGCTCGAGCAGCACGACGCGCCGCCCAGCTTGCGCAAGGCGCGTCGCAGTTGCCGCTCCCGCGGGCCCTCCTCCGATGATGATCGCGTCGTACACGCCGCACCCGCGCCCTATCGGTAAGCTCGATATGGAAGGTATGCGACCATCCGGTTCGAGGGAATACCTATTCGAGTACCACCCGCGGGAAATAGCACGAGACGACCCAGTTCGGCACGTCGACGATCGAACTGATGCGCAAGTCCGCGCACACGCTGCACAGCATGTAGGCGTCGATCGGCGAGTAGCCGAAGCGCCGGCTCAGCAGCTCGATCATTTCGGACACCGCACTGCGGGCGTCGGCCATAAGATCAGGCCCGATGCCTGTCGTCACTTCGTAGCCCCGGGTGTCGAAATGCTTGGTCAGGGGGCCGGGCGTGACGTAACGTGGCGAGCGAAGCTTGGCGTCCTTCACCAGATCGAACTTGAGCGCCACGTCGATCGGGCTCTCGATCGCCGTGCCGCATACCTCGCCGTCGCCCTGCGCCGCATGCGTGTCACCGACGGAGAAGATCGCGCCGTCAACCTCGACCGGCAAGTAGAGCTCGACCCCTTCGACGATGTCGCGAATGTCCATGTTGCCGCCAACGTTGCGCGGAGGAATGATGCTGTGCAGGCCGGGGGCGGCCGGCGCAACGCCGATCGTTCCGCACATCGGCTTCAGCGGCACGCGTCCGCCCGGACCGTACATCGCGCTCCCGTGGCCCGGGTCGTAGTTCCAGTGATGCAGCTTCGCCTGCGGGAACTGGTCGGTGAGCAACCCGAAACCCGGAATATTCCCGGTCCAGCCCCAGCCCGACGGGCGAAAGGAGAGCACCGTGACCTTGAGCGCGTCGCCGGGCTTCGCGCCGTCGATGTACACCGGCCCCGTCACCGGATTTACGCGCGCGAGGTCGAGCTTTTCGAGGTCAGCTTGCGTGGAATCGCGGTTCAGCTGTCCGGACGAAGCGTCGACGATCTCGAAATTCACCGTCTCGCCGGGCGCAATCTTCAGGCGCGGGGTGAACGCGTTGTTCCAGCCGTGGTGAATGTGCTCCCTGTGAATCGTGTGCTGATTGCGTGCGTTCATGACTTGGATTCCTACACCGCGACCGTGAGGGCGCCGTCGATCACCAGGTTCGTGCCGGAAACCCGGCTTGCCACCGGGCTGGAGAGGAACACAACCCCGCTCGCAACCTCCGCCGGCGTTCCGAATTTTCCGGTCGGATTGACCTTGAGCGTCGAATTGAAAAGATCCGGCACGTTCTTCTCGATCGTCTGCCAGATCCCGCCGTCGAAATACGTGTTGCCGGGCGAAACGCAGTTGACGCGTATCCTCTTGCTGACCAGATTGCGGCTCAGTCCCTTTGCGTAGTGGATCAGCGCGGCCTTGAACGCGCCGTAGGATCCGGCGGCAAAATCGACCTCGAAGCCGGAAACGCTGGAGATCAGCACGATCGAGCCGCCGGTCGATTTCTCGAGGAACGGCACCGCCGCCGCCACCGCGTTGACGCTGTGCATCATGTCGACGCGAAACGACTTCTCCCAGGTTTCGGCCGAGTCGCCGACGGCCAGCGCGCTCACGTTGCATACCAGCGCATCGATGCCACCAAGTTCCGCGGCACTGGCAGATATCCAATCGGCCAATGCCCCCGGGTCCGCGACGTCCAGTGCGCGGCCATAGGCCTTGATACCACGGGCCTTCAACGAGGCAACCGCCGCCGCGACCTCGTCCGCATTGCGCGCGCAGATCGAGACGTTCGCCCCTTCGGCGGCAAAGGCGTCCGCGATAGCTCGCCCGATGCCCTTGGTTGCGCCAGTGATGACTGCGCGCTTGCCCTTCAGTCCGAGATCCATGTCAGGCTCCTTGTCGATACTACATGCTACGCCGGTACTGTCCGCCGACCTCGAACAGGGCGTGCGTGATCTGCCCCAGTGAGCACACGCGCACCGCGTCGACCAGCACCTCGAACACGTTCTCGTCGCGGATCACCGCCTGCTGCAGGCGCTCGAGCATCGCTTTCGATCGCGCAGCGTTTTTCTTGTGGAATTCACGCAGGCGCTTGAGCTGCGACTGCTTTTCCTGTTCGCTCGAACGAATCAGCTCGATCTTCGCCGGGGTCGTGTCGCCGTGCGGGTTGCGAAAGGTGTTCACGCCCACGATCGGGTAGGAGCCGTCGTGCTTCTTGTGCTCGTAGGTGAGCGACTCCTCCTGGATCTTGCCGCGCTGGTAGCCGGTCTCCATCGCGCCGAGCACTCCGCCGCGCGCCGAAATCGCCTCGAACTCCTTCAGCACCGCCTCTTCCACCAGGTCGGTCAGCTCGTCAATGATGAACGAGCCCTGGTTGGGGTTCTCGTTCTTCGCCAGCCCCCACTCCTTGTTCAGGATCAGCTGGATCGCCATCGCGCACCGCACCGAGTCCTCGGTCGGGGTGGTGATCGCCTCGTCATAGGCATTGGTGTGCAGCGAATTGGTGTTGTCGTAGGTCGAGATCAGCGCCTGCAGCGTGGTGCGGATGTCGTTGAACGCGATCTCCTGCGCGTGCAGCGAGCGGCCCGAGGTCTGGGAGTGGAACTTGAGCTTCTGGCTGCGCTCGTTGGCGCCGTAGCGGTGCTTCATCGCCACCGCCCAGACGCGCCGCGCCACGCGCCCGAGCACCGCGTACTCGGGATCCATGCCGTAGCTGAAGAAGAAGGAGAGATTCGGTGCGAAGTCGTCGACGTGCATCCCGCGCGCGAGGTAGGCCTCGACGAAGGTGAAGCCGTTGGCGAGCGTGAAGGCGAGCTGGCTGATCGGGTTCGCGCCCGCCTCGGCGATGTGGTAGCCGGAGATCGACACCGAGTAGAAGTTCTTCACTCCGTTGTGGATGAAGTACTGCTGGATGTCGCCCATCACCTTGAGCGAGAACTCGGTTGAGTAGATGCAGGTGTTCTGGCCCTGGTCTTCCTTCAGGATGTCGGCCTGCACCGTACCGCGCACCGTGGCGAGGGTCCATTCGCGGATCTTGTGCGCCTCGTCCTCGGTCGGTCCGCGGCCGTTCTCGGCGCGGAACTTGTCGAGCTGCTGATCGAGCGCGGTGTTGAAGAACATCGCCAGAATGGTCGGCGCCGGGCCGTTGATCGTCATCGAGACCGAAGTATTCGGCGCGCACAGGTCGAAGCCGCCGTAGAGCACCTTCATGTCTTCCAGCGTGGCGATCGATACGCCGGAGTTGCCTACCTTGCCGTAGATGTCGGGCCGTTCGTCGGGATCGAATCCGTACAGCGTGACCGAGTCGAACGCGGTCGACAGGCGCTTGGCGGGCATGTCCTTGGACAGCAGGTGAAAGCGCTTGTTGGTGCGGAAGGCATCGCCCTCGCCCGCGAACATGCGCGTCGGATCCTCGTTCTCGCGCTTGAACGCGAACACGCCGGCGGTGAACGGAAACGACCCGGGCACGTTCTCGCGCATCTGCCAGCGCAGGATCTCGCCGTGGTCCTCGTAGCGCGGCAGCGCAACCTTCGGCAGTTTGCTGCCCGACAGCGTGGTGTAGGTGAGCGTGGTGCGGATCTCGCGCCCGCGGATCTTCACCACGTACTCGTCGCCCGAATAGGCTTTCAGCGTCTCGGGCCACATTTCGAGCAGCTTGCGTGCGCGCGCATCGAGCGCGGCGTTCTTCTCGTCGATCAGGGAGTCGAGCTCGCGCGCCTCCTTGCCGGCCTTGAGCAGCATCGCCTTGGCCGCGATCAGCTGCTGGCGCTCGCGCGCGAGGCCTGCCTGCTCGCGCGCATGGCCGTGATAGCCCCGTACCGACTCGGCGATCTCGGCCAAGTAGCGCTGCCGCTTGGGCGGTATCACCACGTGCACGCTCGAGGAGACCTTGGCTTCGATCTTCGGCAGCGCTCCCGGGGCGAGCGACAGGCCCTTGGCGGCGAGCCTGGCGGCGACCGCCTGGTAAAGGGCGGTGACGCCGTCGTCGTTGAAGCGCGAGGCGATGGTGCCGAACACCGGCATGTCTTCGGGCGAGGCCCTGAATGCCTCTCGGTTGCGCTGCACCTGCTTCCTTACGTCGCGCAGCGCGTCGTCGGCGCCCTTGCGGTCGAACTTGTTGATCGCGACGAAGTCGGCGAAGTCGAGCATGTCGATCTTCTCGAGCTGGCTCGCGGCGCCGAACTCGGGCGTCATGACATACAGCGACACGTCTACGTGCGGCACGATCGCGGCGTCGCCCTGCCCGATGCCCGAGGTCTCCACCAGCACCAGGTCGTACCCGGCCACGCGGCAGGCAGCGACCGCTTCGGGCAGCGCAGCGGCGATTTCCGCGCCCGAGGCGCGCGTCGCGAGCGAGCGCATGAAGACCTGCTTGCCGTGGATCGCGTTCATGCGGATGCGATCGCCGAGCAGCGCACCGCCGGTCTTCCTGCGCGAAGGGTCGACTGCGACGATGGCGATCTTCAGCCGGTCCGCCTGGTCCAGGCGAAATCGGCGCACCAGCTCGTCGGTCAGCGAGCTCTTGCCCGCGCCGCCGGTGCCGGTGACACCGAGCACCGGGGCCGATTTGCCCTTGGCGGCATTTACCAGCTCTTTCTTCGTGTTTTCGTCCAATGCGCCCAGTTCCAGCGCGGTGATCACCTGCGCCAGCGCCCGGCGGTCTCCCGCTTTGAGCGCCTTGAGGTCCTTCGGCGCGTATTGCGACGGATCGAAGTCGCAGCGCGCCAGCATGTCGTTGATCATGCCCTGCAGGCCCATTTTCTGCCCGTCCTCGGGCGAGTAGATGCGCGCCACGCCATAGTCGTGCAGGACCTGGACCTCCTCGGGCACGATCACCCCGCCGCCGCCGCCGAACACCCGAACGTGCTCGCCACCGCGCTGGCGCAGCAGGTCGATCATGTAGCGGAAATACTCGATGTGCCCGCCCTGGTAGGACGAAACGGCGATGCCCTGGACGTCTTCCTCGAGCGCAGCGCTGACCACGTCCTCCACCGAGCGGTTGTGGCCGAGGTGGATCACCTCGGCGCCGGAGGCCTGCAGGATCCGGCGCATGATGTTGATCGACGCGTCGTGGCCGTCGAACAGGCTCGCCGCGGTGACGAAGCGAATCTTGTGCTTGGCCTTGTAGACCAGATTCTTCGACTCGGACAGGTCGGTCATCGGGGCCTCCGGGGAGCGTCAGGCTACTTGACGTTTACGTAAACGTCAATTCACCGTGCCGCCGCCGCGGCGCGCCGCTCCTCCACGGAGTATAGCTAGCCCTCGAGGCGCTCGGCCACCAGCTCGGTGAGGCTCTGCATCGACTTGTTCCACTTGTGGTACGCGGCGCCGTCGTCGAAGGTGAGGCGGCAGTTGGCGCAGCTGGTGGCGAGCAGCTCGGCGCCGGTGGCGTCGATTTCCTCCATCTTGATGCGGAAGGCGCCGCGGCGCAACTCGTCCGCGCGCTTGATCGCCACCACTCCGCCGCCGCCGCCGCAGCACCAGGCCGCGTCGGCATGGTCGCCCATCTCGTGCAGATCGACGCCGAGCGCGGCGAGCACCTCGCGCGGTGCCTCGGAGGCGCCGCCGCGGCGCGAAACCTGGCAGGGATCGTGGAAAGTGAGCGACTTCGCGAGCGGCTTGAGCCGCAGCCTGCCCTTGCGGGCCAGCGACGCGAGGTATTCGGAGATGTGCACCACCTCGAACGGCAGCGGCGCGCCGTGCACGTTGGCGCCCTCCCATCTGAGCGCGCCGTAGGCGTGCCCGCACTCGGGCAGCACCACGGTCTTGGCCTTGCACGCGATCGCGGCGTCGATGATGCGCTCGCTCATGTCGTGCTGCCAGTCGCGATTGCCCGAGAGCATGCCGAAGTTGGTCGCCTCGTAGCCCTTGGTCGAGACGGTCCAGCTCTCGCCCGCATGCTTGAGCACCTTCGCCATGGCGACCAGCGAGTGCGGATACTTCATGATCTCGATCGACGAGAACGTCACCAGCACGTCGGCCTGCGGCAGGTCGAGCGGGATCTTGACGCCGTGCTCGTCCTCGAGCCAGTCGACGCGCTCCTCGAGTACCTTGGGCGTTGCGCCGAGCGGGCTCATCTCGTTTTCGGCGCGCTCGGCCGCGGCGCGCAGGTCCTCGGGCACGAGCCCGGCGGCGAACATGCCGTGGCGCGCGCGCGAGATGAGCGCCGCGATGTCGATTCCCATCGGGCACACCAGGGTGCAGCGCCCGCACATGGTGCAAGCGTCGTAGATCAACTCCTGCCAGGACTCGAGTTCCTGCAGCGTAACCCCCTTCTCGGCGCCCAGCAGGCGCGCGAGCGGCGCCCACGGCGCGGTGGTGCGCCGGTAGGCGTGCAGGAACGGCTCGAGCTTGTTGATCGGGGTGTACTTGGGATCGAGCGTCGAGGTGTAGAAGTGGCAGGCCTGGGCGCAGTGCCCGCAGCGGATGCAGGCGTCCATGTGCACCGCGGACTCGCGCGTGAAGTCGCGCACGAAGGCATTCATCGCTGCGGCGACGCGCTCGGGCGCCGGGCGGTTGCTTTCGAGACTCATGGCATCGCTCCCCGGCGCCCGTACTTGACGCCCGTTATCCCGCGCGACCAGAAGGCCAGTCCCGCGTGCATCAGCTTGCCGAACGGAAACCAGAGCAGGAACAGTTCGACCGTCAGCAGGTGCAGCGCGATATAGGTCTGGTTGAAGCCGCCGGCGGCGGTGTCGAACGCAGCCATGCCGGTGGCCACCGGCAGGAAGACCACCAGCCAGCTGAAATAATTGTCGAAGCGCGACAGCAGCCGCTTGACCGGGTCGGTGAGCCGCAGCATGAGCGCGATCAGCAGCGCGAACATCGTGACGCCGCCCGCGAAGTAGGTCACCGGCGCCGGGAGCGCCGGCCAGCCCACGCCGATCAGCTTGCGGATGAACTCGATGTGCGGCAGATAGGCGAACACGATCACCGCCAGGCCGATGTGATACAGGTAGCCGATGAAGACCGAGAACCCGATGCGGGCGCCGAAGCGCGGGTGCGGCCAGAAGCGCCGCAGGATGCCGAGCAGCGCGCCGGCGGCAGCGGCGTCGACGCGCGGCGCCGAGCGATCGGGCGGCGCGGGCCGGGTCGCGAGGCGAAAGATGCGCCACAGCGTGCCGGCGATGAAGACGGTCAGCGCCACCGTAAGCGCGGGACCGCGGGCGAATTCGAGCAGAGTCATGAAGCTCTCCTTTAGCCGATGCTGATATGCTGGCAGATATGACCGGCGTCGATTTGATCGAGGTCAAGGGCAGGCCCAAACCGCCGCCATGAGCACCACCATCGAGCCCCCGCGCCGCAGCGCGCTCGAATTTTTCGATCTTCAATTCGAGCGCCAGGTCGAAGCAAGCGATTATGGCTTGAACCCTTTCGAGCGCGCGGTCCTGCCGCGCCTCTCGGGCGACGTGCTCGACCTGGGCTGCGGGCTGGGCAACCTCGCGCTCGAAGCCGCCGGGCGCGGCTGCCGCGTGACCGCCCTGGATTCCAGCGCGACGGCGATCGCCGATCTCGCGCGCCGCGCCGGCGAGCGGGGCGTGGCGCTCGAGGCGCACAGCGCGGACCTGCGCCACTACGTCCCGGCGCGGGACTACGACTGCGTGGTCTCGATCGGCCTGCTGATGTTCTTCGCCTGCGGCGACGCGCGCCGGCTGCTCGCGCGCCTGCGCGAAGCGGTGCGCCCGGGCGGCCTCGCGGCGGTGAACGTGCTGATCGAAGGCACGACCTTCCTCGACATGTTCGACCCCGAGGCCTACTGCCTGTTCGGCCGCGACGAGCTGGGCGAAGCGTTCGCCGGTTGGGACGCATTGCTCTCCCACCACGAGGACTTCCCGGCGCCGGGCGGGACGCTGAAGCGCTTCCACACCCTGATCGCACGCCGTCCGCTTACGGCTGCTGCAGGGTCTCGATAATCGGGCAGGACACCTTGCCGCGCCGTGCATCGCAGCGGCCGATCAACTCGACCAGCACGCCGCGCATGCGCTCAAGGTCCATCACGCGCGCCTCCACCAAGACCAGCTTTTCCGCGGCCAGTGCGCGCGCCGCAGCGCAACTTTGCGCTTCCTGCAACGCCAGCAGGCGCCCGATCTCGGCCAGCGAGAACCCGAGTTCCTGCGCGCGCTTGATGAAGCGTATCCGCGCCACCGCGTCGTCGGCGTAGCGCCGAACCCCACCAGGCGGGCGCAGCGGCTGCCGCAGCAGCTTCAGCCGCTCGTAATAGCGGATCGTTTCTACGTTCACCCCGGCCGCGCGCGCGACCTTGCCGATTGTCAGGTTGGAACCCATGGCGCGACAAACCCTCCAATGAAAACGCCGGGAAACACCATTTGACTCCGTAGCGCAGTACGGAGCTTACCCTTGAGTCTTGACCTGCGTCCCGAACAGGAATCGCAATGGATACGGATTTCGTAAAGACTGCCTCCCCGATTGAGCTCAAAGCCGACCCTGCGCCCCGCCAAGCCGGCGCCAAGCTGGGCCTGCTGGGCATCATCGCGGGCGGACTCGCGGGCTCGCTGTGCTGTCTCGGTCCACTGGTCCTGGTCAGCGTCGGGATCAGCGGGGCGTGGATCTCGAACCTCACGCTGCTCGAGCCCTACAAGTGGATATTCATCCTCGCGACGCTTGGATTCATGGCCTACGCGTGGAAAAAGATATACCGCGCGCCGCCGGCCGCCGAGTGCGAGCCGGGTACGCTGTGCGCGCTGCCGCAGACCAATCGCCGCTACCGCGCGCTTTTCTGGATCGCGTCGGTGCTGGTGGTGCTCATGCTGGTCGCGCCTTATTTCGCTCCCCTGTTCTACTAGAAGGATCGCTTCATGAAGAAAGCCTGTCTATTTTCCGTATTCGCCTTAACCGCCACGTTGTCGGTTCCCTCGTATGCGGCGCAGCAGACCGTGGTGCTCTCCGTGCCGACGATGAACTGCGCCACCTGCCCGATCACGGTACGTGCTGCGCTCGACAAGGTGCCCGGCGTGCAAAAGGTCAAGGCCACGCTCGAGCCGCCCGAGGCAGTGGTGACCTTCGACGACGCGAAGACCGGCACCGGGCAGCTCATGCAGGCCACCCGCGACGCGGGTTACCCGTCGAGCGTCAAGCCGGCCAAGTAACGTGGGCTCCGTTTCGCTCCAGATCAGCGGCATGACCTGCGAGCATTGCGCGCGCAGCGTCGAGAAGGCCCTGCGCAGCGTCCCGGGCGTGCACGACGCCGCGGTATCCTATGC